>WTAG01000492.1 GCA_013139755.1 Methylomarinum sp.
GCGGCTATCTCCGAATTAAATAAACAGGTACTATGAAAGAAAATATTTTTGATGTCTTAATCTATCTTTTTGAAAATTATCTAGACGATGACATAGATTTACTCCCTGCTGGTAGCGATGATATTAAAAATGAATTAGTTCAAGCCGGCTTTGAACAATCCGAAGTTAATAATGCATTTATCTGGCTTGAAGGATTAACCGAACAGAGCATCATTAAACCCAATATTTCTTATGCATTCCGTATTTACACCTATCAAGAAGAAATAAAACTGGATATGGAATGCCGTAACTTTTTACTGTCTCTTGAACATGGTGGTATTTTAACCCCTACCATCAGAGAAATAGTCATAGATAGAGTTATGGCGACTGAAAACGAAACAATTTCATTAGATGAATTAAAATGGACTATCTTAATGGTTTTATTAAGCCAGTCTGATGATGACATTGCTTTTTCAAGAATGGAAGATATTGTTTACGACCTAACACCTGCCCTTTTACATTAAACCCAGTCATTTAATAACATGAGCAAAAACCTTGTCATTGTAGAGTCTCCTGCAAAATGTAAAACGATTGAAAAATATTTGGGTAAAGACTTTCAAGTATTAGCCTCTTATGGTCATGTAAGGGATCTGATTCCCAAAGAAGGTGCTGTTGATACCGAACACGATTTCGCAATGAAATATCAAATCATTGAACGAAATCAACGCCACTTACAAGAAATCACCAAAGCAGTTAAAAAAGCCGACACCTTATACCTTGCGACTGAGCCGGATAGAGAAGGGGAAGCGATTTCATGGCATGTATTTGAGCATTTAAAAGCCAAAAAAGCCTTAAAAGATAAAGATGTACTTCGTGTAGTTTTCCACGAGATCACAAAAAAAGCGGTGACAGATGCGATTGCCAAGCCGACCGAGCTATCAATCAACATGGTTAACGCACAACAGGCCCGTCGTGCACTTGATTATTTAGTTGGCTTTAACTTATCGCCTCTTTTATGGAAAAAGATCCGTAGAGGCTTGTCTGCCGGACGCGTACAAAGCCCAGCATTAAGAATGATTGTTGAGCGTGAACTTGAAATTGAAGCATTTCAAACTAAAGAGTACTGGTCTCATACCGCTGAACTAAAAACACAAGATCAAGCATTCAAAGCCAAGCTTACTCACTTTGAAGGCGAGAAACTCAAACAATTTAGTATTACCGACAAAGAACGCGCAGAAAATGTTCAACAGACGTTAATTAACGCAGCTGATGGTCAGTTAATTGTCGAAAAACTAGAAAAGAAACAACGTAAACGTAACCCCGCTGCACCATTTACCACTTCAACCTTGCAACAAGAAGCCTCCAGAAAACTGGGATTCACCACCAAGAAAACCATGATGGTTGCACAGCAACTTTATGAGGGGATTGAAGTTAATGGTGAAACAGCCGGTTTAATTACCTACATGCGTACAGACTCAGTCAATTTGTCTGAAGAGGCATTAAGCCAGATACGTGAGCTAATAGCAGAAAAATATGGTAAAGAGAACGTCCCTAAGGAACCGCGTTCGTTCAAAACCAAATCTAAAAATGCACAGGAAGCACATGAGGCCATTCGCCCTACCTCTGTTACCAAACTTCCTGAAAGAATACAAAACCACCTATCAGCCGACCAATTCAAGCTGTATCAATTAATTTGGAAGCGTACCGTGGCTTGCCAAATGACTCATGCCACACTTAACCAAGTATCTGTTGATTTAAGCTGTGGCAGTAAAGACAATATATTCCGTGCAACAGGTTCTACCATTGCCAAGCCAGGTTTTATGGCTGTTTACTTAGAAGGCAAAGATGACAGCAAGGAAAATGATGATAAAGAAAGCTTTCTACCACCTATGGAAGAAGGCCGACCTGTCCCTCTAAACGACATCATTGCCACCCAGCATTTTACCGAGCCACCACCACGCTATGGTGAGGCGAGCTTAGTAAAATCATTAGAAGAACATGGTATTGGCAGGCCATCTACCTACGCAACGATTATCTCTACTTTACAGAATAGAGAATATGTCACATTAGACAGTAAACGCTTTTACCCAACAGATGTTGGACGTATCGTTACAAAATTTCTAACTGAACATTTTACTAAATATGTTGATTATGATTTCACGGCTAATTTAGAAGATGATTTAGATGCCGTATCTCGCGGAGAAAAAGACTGGGTTCCATTAATGCAAGACTTTTGGAGACCGTTTACAAAATTAATCAGTGAAAAAGAAGAAAGCGTTCAACGTAAAGATGTTACCCAGGAAGCAATGGATGAGAAATGTCCCGAATGCGGCAAACAACTTTCTATTCGACTTGGCCGTAATGGACGTTTTATTGGTTGTACCGACTACCCAACATGTTCCTATACACGCAACCTAAATGATGATGGCACAGAAGCAGCTGCTCCCGAAGTAGTTGAAGGTAGAAGCTGCCCTAAATGTGAGTCTGATTTAGTTATAAAAACAGGTCGCTATGGTAAATTTATTGGTTGCAGTAACTATCCAAAATGCAAACATATCGAACCCTTAGAAAAACCTTTGGATACTGGCGTTGAGTGCCCTCAATGTAAAAAAGATAATATTCTTAAACGTAAATCACGTTATGGAAAGATCTTTTATTCTTGCTCAGGTTATCCAAAATGTGATTATGCCTTATGGAATGCACCTGTCAAAGAAAGCTGCCCTGATTGTAACTGGCCAATTTTGACATTAAAATCGACCAAACGCAGAGGCCCAGAAAAAGTTTGTCCTCAAAAAGAATGCAAATATGCAACGCCTTATGAGGGAGACCCTGAAGATATCAACGGACCTCAAGAGCCAGCTAAAGCCTAAAGGTACTTTTAATGTAGAGAGGATTCAGTCAGCCCTAGATTTTATATCCTGATCATAGCGGGCTAAAGTCCGCTCAAAACATAAGCGTCAATACACAAATGACAAAATCTTCCATTAAAATCCGACTAGCAGCACAAAAAATTCAGGCGGGAGAAGTCATTGCCTATCCTACAGAAGCAGTTTATGGTTTAGGTTGTGACCCACTTAATGAAGAGGCTGTACTTAATTTATTAGCCTTAAAAAAACGTAGTATTGATAAAGGCCTGATACTGATTGCATCGTCTCTCACTCAACTCGAGCCTTATCTGCAATTAAATGATGAAATAAGATCTAAAGTCCAGGCCACATGGCCTGGGCCAGTGACATGGATAATTCCCGCTCAAACATGGGTTCCACAATGGCTGACTGGGCAGCACTCATCACTTGCTGTCAGAGTAACAGCACATCCAATCGCCAAGTT
>WTAG01000011.1 GCA_013139755.1 Methylomarinum sp.
AAAGCCTTTTAAACTGGATGATGTTAGAGAAGCTTTGTCTGAAATTGGCGTGGCAGGTGTAACGGCAACTGAAGTAAAGGGTTTTGGTCGCCAAAAGGGACATACCGAGCTTTATCGTGGTGCAGAATATGTTGTTGATTTTTTGCCTAAAGTTAAGTTAGAAATTGCGGTTGCGGAAGAGGTTGTCGATCAAGCGGTTGAAACAATCGTTAAAGCGGCAAGTACAGGAAAAAGTGGTGATGGCAAAATATTTGTCTCAAATCTTGAGCAGGTAATAAGAATTAGAACAGGGGAAACAGGGCCAGATGCTATTTAGTGGTGCCTTTTGTTTTGCTCTTAGATTCTCTAGTATTAAATAGAAGTTCGAACAGCCAGGTGGTGTGCTCTTGGTATGAGTATCGCCACTTTCTAGGCTTCTGGTGTTAAATCGTTATTAGCTATCTCTCCGTTCCATAAAACAAACTTCTTTCGATGTGTCTCTTTTTATATTTTGGGGTAAGGCTTAGGTAAATGAATCTTAAAAATTGTTGTGCTTTATTGTTGTGTTTGTTGTTACCCGGTATAGCAAATGCCGATGAATTAAATCAGGCAAATACAGCGTGGGTATTAACCTCAACAGGGCTGGTTTTGTTTATGACACTTCCCGGCTTGTCTTTATTTTATGCAGGTTTGGTTAGAAGTAAAAACGTATTATCTGTTTTAATGCAGTGTTTTGCTATTACCTGTATGGTTTCAATACTGTGGTTGGTCGGTGTCTATAGCTTGATTTTTGCTGATGGAGGTGAATTGCAGAGCTTTATTGGCGGCACATCAAAACTATTTATGTCTGATATGACCACTGATAGTTTGGTTGGTGATATACCTGAGACTGTTTATTTTATGTTTCAAATGACTTTTGCCATTATAACGCCTGCATTAATTGTAGGTGCTTTTGCTGAAAGAATGAAGTTTTCCTCCATGCTCTGGTTTAGTGTTTTGTGGTTGCTGGTCGTTTATGTGCCTGTTTGCCACTGGATTTGGGGTGGAGGTTGGCTGGCTGAGCTGGGGACAATGGATTTTGCCGGTGGTATTGTGATCCATGTTAATGCCGGTGTTGCAGCTTTAGTCGCAGCTTTAGTCTTAGGAAAAAGAAAAGGATTCCCTACGACGGCTATGCCCCCACATAATATGGCTATGGTTGTTACTGGCGCGGGTATGTTGTGGGTCGGTTGGTTTGGTTTTAATGCAGGTAGTGCTTTAACCGCTGATGGCTCGGCAGGTATGGCCATGTTGGTGACCCATATTGGTGCGGCTTCGGGTTCTTTAACCTGGATGTTTATCGAATGGATAAGGTTTGGTAAGCCCAGTGTTTTAGGTATTGTTACGGGTATGGTGGCTGGCTTAGGGACAATTACACCGGCCTCTGGTTTTGTAGGTCCGGCAGGTGCAATGGTGATTGGTATCGTTGCGGGTATCGTGTGTTTTTATGCAACTCAATATGTTAAACGCAAACTTAAGATTGATGATTCTTTAGACGTATTTCCTGTTCATGGTGTTGGTGGGATAGTTGGATCATTATTAACAGGTGTGTTTGCATCCAGTAGCTTAGGTGGTTTGGGGTTGGCTGACGGGGTTTCTATTCTTGATCAGGTAGGTGTTCAGGCTTTAGCTATTGTGGTGACCATTGTCTGGAGTGCAGGTTTTAGTTATGTGATTTTAAAAGTAATTGAAAAATGCATCGGCTTGCGAGTGTCTGCTGAAGACGAAATTGAAGGCTTGGATATTGCGTTACATGAAGAAACCGGTTATCACAATCTGTAATTTGGTTTCTAGGGGAAATGAAGAAGATTAAGTGAGTTGCCTTACATGCTTCAAGGGCGCTGCAGTTTTATTAAAAGTGTTTTCAAGCACTGTAATATCAGGTGTAGCGGTCCGTATGCATGGTTTTTGCGTTGATTGTCTGGCAACAAGCTCCAAATAAAGTATATAATCAATGAGTTTTGAATAAAAATCTCACTAAAATCTCACCGGAAAATAAGCATGCTGGGTAAGCTGGTCAAATTAGTTGTAGGAAGTCGTAACGACAGGAACGTTAAGAAAAAACGGGCATTGGTTAAAAAGGTTAATGCCTTAGCTGCCGAATATGAAAAGCTGTCTGATGATGAATTAAAAGCAAAAACACAGGAGTTTCGTGATCGTCTTGCGCAAGGGACTAAGCTGGATGATTTAATCCCGGAAGCTTTTGCTACTGTTAGAGAAGGGTCTAAACGTGTTTTTGGCATGAGTCATTATGACGTGCAGATGATTGGCGGCATGATCTTGAATGGCGGCAAGATTGCCGAGATGAAAACCGGTGAAGGTAAAACGCTAATGGCAACATTAGCGGCTTATTTAAATGCATTGCCTGGTATAGGTGTGCATGTTGTTACCGTGAATGACTATCTTGCAACACGAGATGCCGCATGGATGGGTGAATTGTATGCATTTTTAGGTTTAAGCGTAGGCGTTATTGTTAGTGACTTAGAGCATGGCCGACGTAAAGAAGCTTATGCTGCTGATATTACCTATGGAACGAATAACGAATTTGGATTTGATTATTTACGTGACAATATGGCGTTTAGTATGGCGCACAAAGTTCAACGTGAATTAAACTTTGCCATTATTGATGAGGTTGATTCAATCCTTATTGATGAAGCGAGAACACCGCTTATTATTTCAGGGCCTACTGAAGAAGGGACTGAAGTTTATGTTAAAACTAATGCGATAGTGCCTTTTTTAGTCGCACAAGAAATTGTTGACGATAAAGAGAAGCAAGAAACTATGCCAGGTGATTATCTGGTTGATGAGAAAAGCAAACAAATTCATTTG
>WTAG01000300.1 GCA_013139755.1 Methylomarinum sp.
CGTAAGCCGCGACCTCGTATGAGAGAGTAAATTTTTTGCCGCCGTGTCACCTCTCGCACCAACTTCAATTGATGATAGAGGTAATTCGGATCGCACGCAAATCAAAAAAGCAACGATTACAAATTATTCACCCTAACTGCGCTGCTATTGATATTGGCAGTCGAGAGCATTTGGTTGCCGTTGATCCAGATAAGGCCATGGAAGCTACTGGTGTGTACTGGATTCCGTTATTTGAGTTACTTTAAGGTGCAGCTGGTTAATTTTCGATCAACACGTCAGGTAACAGGGCGCAAGTCCGATGTGCTGGATTGCCAATGGATTTGGCAATTGATGAGTCATGGCTTGTTAAAAGGTGCTTTTCGTCCGACTGATGCAGTTTGTTGTTTACGCGCTGTCGTACGGCAACATGCATCCAAAGTACAAGAGCAAGCGCGCTGTATTCAGCATATGCAAAAAGCACTGACTCAAATGAATATTCAATTAGATAATGTGGTCAGTGACTTAATGGGTAAAACGGGAACAGCCATCCTTCGTGCCATGGTAGCAGGCGAACGTGACCCTCATAAATTAGCGGCTTTACGGGACAAACGCCTACGCGCAGATGAAGAAACTGTTGCACGTAGTCTTTACGGTAATTGGCGTGAAGAACATGTATTTTCACTGACACAAGCCTTAGAGCATTATGATTTTCTCAGTCAACAGATTAAAAGTTGTAATCAACTCATTGAGCAACAATTAACAGGTTTACCTCAGTTGGCAGATAATCCACCTAAACCTAGCAAGGTATTGCGCACCTCTTTACGTACAACGGCTCAGAGAACAGCATTACATCAGGCTCTTTATGGCGTCATGGGCGTTGATTTAACCGCTATCCCCCTATTATTGGGTAGAGACAGTACTCGTTTTAACAAGCGAAGTAGGTTCAGATTTATCCCGCTTTCTCAGCGAAGCAAATTTTTTGTTCCTGGCTTAATCTGGCACCACCTACCTGTATCTCTGGTGGAAAGCAGTTACAGGGTAAAGGACATCGTGTATTTAATCGTGCAGGGCAAGCACTTCGACAGGCAGCCTCTAATGCTCGCAACAGTAATGGGGGCCTCACACCGAGCGCGTTTAGCACGGATGGATAAAGCTAGTGCCGTTTAAAGCCACCGCGCACCAGTTAGCTCGATTAATTTATGCTATGTTAACCAAAGGCCAACCTTATGTTGAAAAAGGAATTGAGGCTTTTGAAGCACGAACACAAGATCGTCAGCTCAAAGCATTACAGAGAAAAGCCCAAAAACTTGGATTTGAATTGGTTGAGGCAGCATGAAAAATGAACAGGTAATATATCAATAGAAACAAAGGGTTATATTTTTGTTTGATGAGAGCCATGTAATATTTTAATCCAGGGAGAGCGTTGTATGTCAGAATTAATTATTACTCTTTAATTCAATACCACTGGTTTGCAACATATAGATAACCGCATTGCGCAGTTCAGTTTCATTACAGTCTCTACAGCCCCCTTTTGCAGGCATTAAGGTCCGTGAATAGCCATTAATGGTGTGGTCCATTAGTAGATCAAAGCCCTTTTTCGCTCGTAATTGCCATTCGTATTCATCTCCTGGCATGGGGGCACCCTGAGTATTTCTGTCATGACAAGTCTTGCAGCGATAATTGTAAATGTATTCTCCACTGCGTGCCGGACCATCGTTTATAGCGATATTAGCCCGCATTTCTTCCAGGAAACCTGTGGTGGTTTTACTGTTATTGCAGCCACTGGCAGTGAGGATTAATGCAACTACAAATAGATTGGCGATGATTTTTTTCATTAGACTTGAAAGCGTTGATTTTTTATAAAGTCTGTTTAATTGCTTAGACGTAAATAAATGGGATTACTATTAATTTATGAGATAAGACTTTAACTGCCTAATGTATATACAGTTAAAGTCTCAGCAACGTTATTTAATATTTTAGCAAGCTAAAACTTAGCACCAGGGCTCTTCAGTGACATTTTCTGCACTGCGAGCAAAACCGTGGCTTATTAACGCATCGGTTAAACTGCCTTGGTTGGTGAGTATTTTTGCTGTAGCCGACAGGCTTGAACTGTTTGCCATTTTTAGGTCGCTAACTGTAATTGTGGTTCCAGCGGCTAAAAAATCCTGGGTAAAGGCTAATGCTTGTTCAGCCAGTTTTCTTTGGCATATCTTTTCAGAATTGCTACTAGGTACTTGAATATTGGGTAATGAGACTTTAAATGTTTTACTATAGCCGGGCCAGGTTTCTGCTTCTATATTAATGGTTGAAGCTGAAACAACATTAACAACCTGCGCAGATAATTTTCCTGGATAGGGGTTATAGTCTTGAGCCATTACCTGACTTGTCAATGTTGTAGAACAAGCTATAGCGCTAATCATTGCAATTTTTTTTAATATTTTATGAGACATAAGTGACGCTCTTTAGGTTTTAAAAATAAAGTTAAATATCATGCCAACCCAACCCCCATAAAGTTTGTTGTGATTGGTATAGATTGCCGTTACTGTTTTTGTTTTATGAGTGTTGTTTCCTGTTCAATCAGGCTATCTAATACTTCGAACATTTCTTCCTGGGTACGGGTGTAAAAAGGTGCTGTTTTATATTTACCATTGATAATGACAGCAGGTACGCCTCGTAAACCATATTTCACAGTCATAACTCGTGCGTTATTCAGTTTTTCTGCAACAGTTGTCGAGTTATTCGCCTGAATAAAGTCTGATCTTTCAACACCTTGATTGATGAAGAATTCCATCAGGGTATAGTCGTTGTAATATTGTTTGCCCTGTTTATGAATTTTTTCAAACAAGACAGTGTGCAGTTTATCCAGTAAACCTAGTTCTTGAGCTATATAGTAAGCTTTGGCCTGGGTAATCCAAGATGGAGCAACAATGGCCGGCATACGTTGGAAGCTGATTACGTTGGCATTTTTCTCGACCCAGCGATCAATTTTAGGTTCTAATTCATAGCAATGTGGACAACCATAAAAGAACATTTCAATGACTTCAATTTTTTCATGGGTTTCTTGTTTAGCCAATTCTGGGGTTATACGTTTGTAATGCTGCCCCTCACGGAAATCCTTATTAACGGTGCAGGCTGACAGTAGTACTAAACAGCTGGTGATTAATAGATATTTGATGATTGATGTTGAGTATTTATGCATAAATGAAGATCCTACGTATTCTTAATGGGAAGTCGATTTTTTAGTAGCAGATAATATAAAACCGGGATTAATAACATTGAAACCAAAGGGGCCGTCAGCATACCGCCAATAATGGGAGCTGCGATACGTTTCATGGCCTCTGAACCTGTCCCTGTTCCTAATAGAATAGGAATCAGCCCGGCAAAAATGACGGCAGCAGTCATGGCTTTGGGACGGGTACGCTGAACGGCACCGGCAATGACAGCCGCTTGTAATTCGCTTTCATTTTTCGGTGCGGCTTGGTGTATGGCTTCGCGTAAATAAATAATCATGATGATACCAAATTCAGTAGCAATGCCGGCCAGGGCAATAAAACCAACAGCTACAGCAACAGAAAGCTGGTAATCCAGTAACCATAATAGCCAGACCCCACCGACTAGTGCTAACGGAATGGCCAGCATAATGATGAATGATTCGATAAAGCTTTTAAAACACAGATATAGCAGGATCAGAATCAGTAATAAGGTTATAGGAATGATGTAGTACATTTTTTCCTGCACACGTTCCATATAGGTAAACTGACCCGACCAGGCAATGGCACAGCCCGTTTCCAATTGCAGTTGTTGGTCTAGTGCTTGTTTGGCAGCCTTGATATAAGTGCCTAAATCTTCATTGTCTGTGGTGATATAGACCCAGCCGTTAATACGGGCATTTTCACTCTTGATGACAGGTGGGCCATTAACAATTTGAATTTCGGCAACATCCTGTAGTTGTATATGAGTATCTTCGGTGGCAACCAGAGGCAGCTCTTTTAGTTTATCAATAGAATCACGAAATTCCCGAGGATAACGCAAATTAATAGGATACCGTTCCCGTCCTTCCTGGGTATAGGTAATATCAATACCACCGACAGCAATATTAGCGGCTTCTTCGATTTCGGCAATGCTTAAACCGTAGTGTGCAGCCGCATGACGGTCTATATCGATATCAATATAACGTGCGCCGGAGGTGCGTTCAGAATATACGGTTTTTGTGCCTGGCAGACGATGCAATATGGACTCAACACGTTTACCGACGGCCTGTATGGTATTTATATCTGGTCCACTGATTTTAAGGCCGATAGGTGTGTTAATACCGGTCGACTGCATATCAATACGGGCCTGGATAGGCATTAACCAGGCATTACGCAGACTAGGAATTTGTACGCGTTGATCCAGTTCTTTTTTAAGACTATCCAGTGTCATGCCTTCTCGCCATTGTGCTTTTGGTTTTAGCTGGATGAGTGTTTCGATC
>WTAG01000195.1 GCA_013139755.1 Methylomarinum sp.
AGGTACCAAAAACAGCGATAACGTCCGGTTGGCTTTGTTCTGCTAATTTAATGACATCAGGATGATTAATGTGAGGAACACTAACAACTAGGTCTGGTTGGTCAAGTTTTGCAGATTGTTCAGCAAAGAAAAAAGCTTCTTCTTTATTACCCGAGTAGCGTTTTCGGTCTCTAATCCAGCGTGATGCTTTACGGTAAAATACACTCGGTTTTAAAAGTTTTAATACTTTGTTTAACGTCCAATGAGAGCCTGTTTCTTGAACTATGGCGATAGGGTTGCCTGCTTTGCATAGTGCATTAGCCACATATAAGTGACGTGGAGAGCTGCCGCATAGAATAAGGATTGATAAATTTGACATGATTTAATTGGTGTTTTTAAGCTGGTCGATAATTAAGGCATCAGCAAAAAACTTGGCTGCCCAGTTGGGAAATTCAAACATGGAATAACGTCCCCATATAGGGAACGAGCCTGCAATAGCCCCATCGTTAACCTGCCCATTTTTGGTCATGTGTTGTTTTTGTTTTAAATAGCTTAGGGCTTTATCAATATTCGGTTGTAGATCATCGCTGTTTTGAGTTTGCGCTAGGCGTGACCAAATGATGCTGGTTTGAGCTAGACCTGTTAGACAAACATAATAGGCGTTGCTTTGCCAATCCTGATTGTAGGTTCCAGCTATTGAACCGTCGTCTTTTTGAATTTTCGCGAGGGCTATTGCGGCTTTTTCTGCTGCTTTAATGTAGTGATTATTATTAAGTAACAAACCACATTCTAGTATGCCTCTAATCGCATAAGCGATAGTGTGGGTGAATGGCTCAGCATCCGTTGTAAAGGCATTGTTTTTAAACCAGCCATTATCAAGTTGCTGGGTTAATGCCCAATCGATATTTTTTATGGCGGCATCAATCAGTGCTTGTTCGTTAGCCAGTAGGCCCGTTTGTAATAAAGCCCAGGTGGCACGGGTATTGTATGTGTGGATTATGCCGTTATGGGTGCTGCGACGCCAACAACCATCTTCATCTTGCTGAGTGATTAACCATTTGCCTGCATTGACTGCAGATACCAGACATTCGCTTCTATTTAGATGCTGGTAGCCACAATTCATGCCGTGCATGATTTGTCCGGTATTGAAAATGACTGGCTGGCTTGCTGCCTCTCCAAAATGACCTGGAAATGAGCCATCCTGATTTTGTATGGATAGTTCCCAGTTTATTATTTCATTTGCACGGTTTAACAGCATAGGTTGCTTTAATAAATCTGCAGCAGCAACAAACGTTTCAATAATGTATCCACTGGTTTCTGGGTAGCTGGGTAGCCAGTTGTCTTCAAAGCTCCAACCTGCAGAAACACCGCCGCTGTCGGCTTGCTCATCACGTATATCCTGCGCTCGGCAGAGCCAGTTTATAGCGGCTGTTAAATGTATATGGTGATCATGTACAGGCTGGGTTGGTTTTATGAGATCACTGATTATTAATTGTATATGCAATGAATTCCATATTTTGTAACGCAGCGGTAAGCCTATGATTTTTTTTAATGACATTTTTTAGGGAGGCTGTTTGGGTTGTTGATTTAAATTTAGATAGCTAAAAAAGAAACATCTTACAGCCATAAAGTTAAGAAAATTTATATAGGATGTGTTGAGGAACGAAGTGCATCTTTCGATGTGATGCGCTTGCTGTTGTCAGTATATCTTATGTTACAAACTTAACTTAATGGCAGTGATCTTAAGCCCTTACCGCAAAGATTGATTCTGATTATAATTTAAATATTGTGTTTTTAAAAGTTAAAAGTCTATCGGTAAAGGTACGTGGCTTACTACATAACGGTGTTTACCTGAATTTTCGGGTGGAATGGTATCTAGTTGGTTAATTTTGATGTCGACTTTACCTAGGCGTTGCTGGAGTTGCTCTGTAATTTGTTGTTTATTAATTTCTTTCCATAATAAATTAGGGACAACTTGTACTTCTAGCTCATTGGTTGAGTGCTGAATTATTTTAAAAGAGTCGATACCTTCAATTGCACGTAAAACATAGATGACAGCTAGTGCGTGTAGAATTGTTCCGTCTTGTTTTATGATGAAATCTGTTGAACGGCCAATTACTTCTCCAAGCACATGAAGACCTCGACCTTCCTTACATATTTCGTTGCTTGCTTTTATCATGTCACCTGTTCTGTAACGAATAAAAGGTTGGGCTTGTGAGCACAGCCCTGTTATTACGGCTTCTCCTGTTTCTCCAGCGGGTACTGGTTGGTCTTTTTTGTCGAGTATTTCTAAAATGTGGCTTTCACTCATTAATAACATTTGTCCAGCTGGTGACTCATGGGCGGTAAAGCCTATGTCTCGACTGCCAAATTCATTGGCAACAGGGACTTGAAAGGTTTCTTGAATGATTTTTCGTTGATCAGGATAGAGTGGTTCACCGGTGGTGAAAATAACTTTAAGGCTGGGGATGTTAGTTTGTTGCCTGGTGCTTTGGGCAAACTTAGCCAGTAAAGCAAGGCTACTGGCATAGCCATACAGGCATTTGGGTTGGTATTGCTGGATAGTTTTTAAATATTCAGCCATTGTTTCTGGCGACATATCGAAAGCATTTAATAAAACCTGATTCATTAAACGGTCACGAATTTGTTTGATTTTGTCAGTTTTTTCTAGTTCTACTGGAGCTCCCCATAGGTAAATTTCTTTGTCTCCTATGTCTATTCCCCATCCTCGCCGTGCTCGAATTCTACCGGCTGCATCAGATGCTTGTCGCCATTTTCCAAAATAAAAACTTAATGGCGTACCGCTGGATCCCCCAGTTGTATATCTGTAGGCTCCTCCAGGTACATCCAGCCATGTCGTCTGACTCCCGTGAAGTTGGGCATCCTGCTTTGTCATTGTAGGGATAGTGGTTAAATCTTTAAGTGACAGTAAATTATCTTTTGATAAGTCTAAAGTGGCTTCTAGGATCCGTTGCTTATGCCAAGGGCAATGTTCAATTGCTAAATTTAGCAATTGCTTTAATTTTTTTCGTTGTAATAATTCAATTTGATTTCTGGTAAGCCATTGGGATTTTTCTAAGTCATTTGCATAGCTAATGGTTGGTCGTTTTAGTAGCTTTTCATGCAATGGAAAACTTATGTTTTTAACTATTGAAGAATGCATTGTATTGGCTTAATGTTTTATTGGTTATTTGAATTGTATGGTTCTAAGCACTCCGTCATTGTTGTGTTGACGAGTTGACCATTCTTAAGCCCTCCCTTGTTGTGGAGGGTTGAGTGAGGAGGAATAAAATAATTCTCTTTTTAAAATATCTTCTATTAATCAAGAGCTAAAAGAAAAAGACATTGATTTAAAACCTCTTCACCCAACCCTCTCGGCAATAGCTCCTGCATTGCTCTACTTACCTACATCCATGTAGGCATCCAGCAGGAGAGGGCTTAAGAGCATACCCGTCAATATTACAATGATGGACTGGATTGTGATTGAAAGTTTTTAATTGCTAAAGATAGGATAGATATTATGGGTGATTGATTAAGTGGTTCATTAGTTAAGCTTCCTATTTGTGATGCATAAAATAAAGTCATCGGTTTTCTTGGGCTCATCAGTAACCTTATTGAATCACTTAGTTGATGCAGGATGGGATCATCTATGAAATTATTACCATATAGCAGTATATACGCTATACGCATTGAGCCATCATCTTTATTTAGTATATGTACAGGTATTTCAGGATGGTTAGGTAAGTTTAAAGTTTCCATTGTATTTAGTGAATGGCCATATGATAGAGCGAGTTCTGGGTGATGGTATAAACGTTTATGGTCGTATGAACGAGCTACAAATAAGCGTACTTTGTTGTGAAGTTTGTCTTGATAGTTTCTTTCAAACCAATCTTCGCTGCCAAAAATATCTTTACCCCATTGGCTATTTCGTTTTGACGGTGTTGAAGTAAATTGATTCAGTGTGAAAGGGATATTGTTAACAGACTTTCCATCATTAATTATAGCGCCAATATAATTATGTATGGTTGTAGGTATTAGTGCTAATGCTAATAAAATGAGGGTGGGTATTAGGTAGCGAGTGGAAATCATATGATTATGTTTTTGTTGGGTCTTGGCCTACCCAAAAAACAATAGGTAAAGCGATCATAAAAGTTAATAAGCCAGAGATCTCATGAGCAGAAGTGGCTAAGATATCAAGACCTACCCAATGTACAAGTAATGTAAGGATAAATACTCTTGCAATATTTACGCTAATGGCGAGAGGTATGGCAATACATAAAACAATGACTCTTCGCAGTATGTTTGGACATAAATAGGCTGTGAGAATGGCAATCGTGATGGTAGCGTATAGTGTTGAGAATCCACTGCATGCGTCCGCTACTTGTAATGAGCCATTGGGTATTTCGATTAATGTTCCTGATGTAAAATTGGAGATGCCAACTTTTTGTAATAGCCAACCTACACTATCTGTCGCTATATGACGTAGAGCTAGATGAATGGACTCGGTAAATGCAAGGGGTATGGGGAGAGTGAATAGCAGCATGGAAATTGGAAATAGAATGATTTTAGTGCGCTCAACCCCTAAAAATAACAAAGAGAGACCAGGTAAAGATAAAAATAATGCAGTAGCTGAAAGTAACTGGGTGTGCATTCCTGTATCCAGCATATGTATAAATAATGCGGGGATCAGGATTGCAAATCCCCAAGGTGATGCAGATGTTGTCAGTTCTTTGTGTAGGCGTAATTCTTTTAATACTAAATATAGGACGGCAACTGTAATAAGAATGCTATGACCATTGTGCCAAACCCCCATTGTCCAACGGTCTATAAGCCAAGTGAATGTCGGCATAAACAATAGTATAAATAGTATGCCAGTGAACCCCATGAGTGCTGGGTGAGTGTGGGGTAAGGTAATATCGTTGATTTTGTTTTTCATGAATAGATACTATGTGACTTAACAGCGGGGAAGTGAAATAATTTTATATAGTTTCGGATTTTATTAAATCCTCGCTCCTTTAGACCCATGAACATGCGATAAATAAGTTGATAACTTGATTGTTTTGCAAAGTTATTTTATGTTCGGTTCTTCGTAAATTAATTACAGCTTATAAAATACTTTACTATACTATATAGGCGCTAAGCTTTAATGTTAGTTATTGGTGTTGTTTCTGTCAATGAGTGATTAATAGTGTAAGCATTTATTTCTGGCCATGGTAT
>WTAG01000694.1 GCA_013139755.1 Methylomarinum sp.
TATCCCTTTTATTGATATTTTCTTTTCCAGTTCAAGCAGAGATTTTTCAGTGGCTTGATGATAATGGACAAAAACACTTTTCTGATAAACCGCATCAAGGTGCGCAAACATTACAGTTAAATGCGGGTTACAGCTATTACTCAGTAAAGAAAGTTTTTGATGGCGATACTATTTTATTAAGCAACGGTAATAAAGTGCGTTTTTTAGGTATCAATACGCCGGAAGTAGAAGGGCGGAATAAACAGGCTCAGGCTGGTGGTGATGAGGCAAAGCAGTGGCTGGTAAATCAATTAAAAGGCACAAAAGTACGGCTGGAAAAAGATGTGGAAAAACAGGATAAATATGGGCGTTTGCTGGCGCATGTATTTACTGAGGCTAAAGAACACTTTAACCTGAAATTAGTTGAAAAAGGCCTGGCTACAGTGAATGTGTATCCGCCTAATCTAAAGTATACCGATGACTTGATTGAGGCACAGCAACAAGCAGAATTAAGTCAATTAGGTGTTTGGCGATATAAGGAATATGCACCTAAACCGGTAGAGCAGATAAAGAGGGGAAGCTTTAAGGGTTGGCAAAGAGTAGTGGGGCGAGTGAGAAATGTTCGTCACACCCGTAAATACAGTTATTTAAATTTATCGGATAGTTTTGGCTTAAAAATAGACCGTAAAACAGCGGCATTATTTCCAAAACTAGAAAGTTATGTCGGCAAGCAGGTAGAAGCGAGGGGTTGGATTAATAAACGTAAAAAACAATACAGTATGTTTATTCGTCATCCTAGTGCAATTAAAAGGTATGAATAGTATTCATACCTTTTGGTCATTACCTACCTGTGGTTTATTTAAGCAGCTCCGAGAATGGTTTAAGTGAAGCTGTGTTGTGTTGTTTGCAAACGGTTAACTCATAGGTTTTTCCATCAACAGTAATTGATGTATCTTCTAAAGTGGTTGTGCGTTTGCATCTTGTTCCTTTAGCCGTACTGGCTTGGCATTGACTACTGTTATCTTTTAAATTAATACTATCGTTGCTGGTTTCTACGATAGTTTCTATTTTTGTGGCAGTGTCATCAGTGACTGTTTCTGCTTCGACCTGTTTTGTTGGTGTAGTATCTGCGGAGACTGCTTCTACTTCAGTCTGTTCTTTGGCAGCAGGGGTGTCAGATTGTTGTGAGACAAGTGGTTTGACGCAGTTTAGTTGTTTTCTAAAAACGAACATAATAGCGATAACAAGTAGTAATGGCCATATAGGTGGTAAAAAGCCAGAATCAGTTGTTTCAGCAGCCATGGCCATTCTAGAATTAAAGATAATGAATGTGGCGCTTAATAAAATGGAGATGCTTTTGGTTCTGCGCATTGTGATGCCTTTTTTTCTGTGGGTTAGGTTTATTTGCTTGTTTTTAAAGTGGTTATGCTAAAAATAGCATGTCTTAGGGAATTATTGAAATTTATTGTGAAAATAGTTCTAAAGCCCCTGGCATAAAAAACTCACTGACCAGCATTTTATGTTTTTGAATCGCATAGACCGTTCGTCTTCCCCAGACTTTTTGTTCAACATCAACCTTTTCTATTAATGCAGGTGTCCATATTTTGTGCTGTACACAGCTAATATCTAATTCTAAGCGTTCTAGTTTAGGGTAAGAAAAAATCACTTCACCTAAGGGTCGAGTACCTAAATGCGATAAATTACGTTTGGCTATTTTTATGGTTTTTTCGGGCAGAATGGTTCTGGCAAGAATTAAGGGTTTGCCATCCGCGTGTAACAAAACTTCCCTGACTAAATTGTATTGTTGGTGAGGAAGGTTTAATAGTTTGCATTCACTCAGGAACGCGGGTTTCCAGCGGTGAAACAATATTTCAACTGTAAATGCAGAGCCGTAAACGTTACGTAGTCTACGAGTTAATGAACCTTTTTCATAAACCCATGAGTGCACATCAGCAGGCAATGTTTGTTTGATGCCTGGGTGTTTTTTTTTCCAGTGTGGGTCTTGAGTGAATAGAAAACTATTTTTATGCACTAATTTTTATACCTCGGAATAAAGAGGGGTTTGACCTAGCCAGCGATCAATTATAGGTTGGATTGTCTTTGGGTATTGACTACAGATAATTTGAGCTGCGTCCTGTACCGATTCGAGTAAATCGGTGTCTCGATTGAGGTTAGCAATTTTTAATTGCATCATCCCTGTTTGTCTAGTGCCCATAACATCGCCTGGGCCGCGTAATTCTAAATCTTTTTCGGCAATTACAAAGCCATCGTTACTTTCTCTTAATACCCCAAGTCTATGTCTACCCATATTAGATAACGGGCTTTGATACATTAATAAACAGTAGCTTTCCTGGTCACCCCGACCAACCCTGCCGCGTAATTGGTGTAGTTGAGATAGGCCTAGTCGTTCGGCATTTTCAATAATCATTAAACTGGCATTAGGGACATCGACACCCACTTCAATAACCGTGGTTGCCACTAATAAATCATAATCATGATTTTTAAAGCCTTGCATGATGGTATCTTTGTCAGCCGATTTCATTTTACCGTGTACCAGAGCGACACGTACATCGGGTAAAACTTGAGTTAAATACTCGGCAGTTTTTTCTGCGGCTTCACATTGTAAAACTTCAGATTCTTCAATTAAGGTGCAGACCCAATAAGTTTGGTGCTTGTTAGCTGTCCAGCGATTGATTTTAGTAATGATGTCTTCGCGTCTTTCAGCAGGGATAACGCAAGTTTTTACTGGTTTTCTGCCGGGCGGTAGTTCATCAATAACGGAAATATCTAAATCAGAATACTGCAACATAGCCAGTGTTCTGGGGATAGGGGTCGCTGTCATAACTAATTGATGTGGACGACGATCCTGATGTTGACCTTTTTCCCTTAGCGCAAGGCGTTGATGTACGCCAAAACGATGTTGTTCATCAATAATAATCAAGCCCAGGTTGTTAAAAACAACACTCTCCTGAAATAAGGCATGTGTTCCTATAATAATGTTGGCAGATCCATCTTCTATAGCCGCTAAAGATTCCTTTCTGGCTTTACCTTTTAGCTGACCAGTTAAGTAAACAATGTGGCTGTTGGCGTTTTCGAACCATTGTTTAAAATTGCGTAGGTGCTGTTCTGCCAGTAATTCGGTGGGTGCCATAATGGCAACCTGATATTGGGTTGATATCGCTAATAAAGCAGCGAAAGCTGCGACAATGGTTTTCCCTGAGCCTACATCACCTTGTACCAGTCTAAGCATAGGGTGGCTTGATGTGCAATCTGCGGTAATTTCACTCACCACACGATTTTGAGCAGCAGTTAACTGAAAGGGAAGGGCGCTTAAAAAGTCATTGATTTTTGCGTTATCAATATTAAACACAGGGGCTTGCCACTTTTTAACTGCCGCTTTGTTTTGGATTAATATTAGATGATGAGCTAATAATTCCTCAAAAGCTAATCGCTTTAATGCAGGTAAATTACCTTGTTGTAGTTGTGCGGCGGTAACTTGTTCTTCAGGTTGGTGTAATGCCAGTAGTGCCGTCTTTAGTGTAGGGAAATTAAATTTCGATAAGATGGCCTGAGGTAACCAGTCTGTCAGGTTGTCTGGGTGTTCTAGGTAGCATGATAATGCTTGTTTAACTGCTTTTCTAAGTGTTGCCTGTCGCAAGCCTTCGGTTAAAGGGTAGATGGGGCTTAAACAAGGTTCTGTGATATTTTCTGTAGAAGAAATGACTTTGTATTCAGGATGGACTATTTCCATCCCTTGGTAACCATGCCGGATTTCACCAAAGCAACTAACTAATGTGCCTGGGCTTAGGTTTGACTTTTGTTTGGCGGTAAAGTGAAAAAACTTTAAGGTCAGATAGCCTGTTTGATCACTGATCCTACAGACAAGGCTGTTTTTCCCTTTAAGTAATACCTCGGTAAACTCAACCGTACCGCAGGTGAGTACAGACATTCCTGGGGTAAGGGTGTTTATGGGGTATATTCTGGTTCTGTCTTCGTAACGAAGGGGTAGGTGAAACAGCAGGTCTTTAAGGGTGTTGATCCCCAGTTTTTCCAAACGCTGGGCTGACTGAGGACCGATGCCTGATAATGAAGCGACTGGTTGTGCCAGAGGTTCATGTGTATCCATGGTTTATACGCTAGCTTGGGTATTCTTCTCTAATAACCATGATAGCATCCATTTCTACGCTAACACCTTTAGGTAATGCGGCAACACCAACAGCTGCGCGGGCAGGGTACGGTTGAGTAAAATATTCACTCATAATCTCATTTACAATAGGAAAATCAGAAAGGTCTGTTAAAAACACATTCAATTTAACAATATCAAAAAAATCACCGCCAGCCGCTTCTGCAACTGCTTTAAGGTTGTCAAAAACTTGTCTGATATGTACAGAAATATCACCTTCAATAATTTCCATGGTCTCAGGAACTAGCGGGATCTGACCGGAAAGATAGACTGTATCATTCACTTTTACCGCTTGTGAATAAGTACCAATGGCTTGAGGTGCTTTGTTGGTTTCGATGATTGTTTTTGACATTTTATGTTCAGTTTCTAATTTATGCTTGCTTGAGTTAAGAGTGGTGCGGCGTAAAGCCTGATTAACGATATTTTACGCTTTTAAGCCTTAACACGGGTAATTTTTAAAATGATAAGCAATTTCTTTAATTTGCGGATAATTTTTGCTAAATGAACCCTGTCTTTAACGGTTAAGGTGATTAAATCAATAGAGACTTTATCATCCTGGTCGGCGATGGTCACACTTTCAATATTAGAATCCATGCTAGAAATTGTAGAGGCAATTGTGGCCAGTGTGCCGCGTTGGTTCAGTAATTCAATTCTAAGTTCAGTAGAGAACTCACCTGAAACTTCCTGGCTCCATTCAACATCAATCCAGCTAGTTTGTTTTTTACGAACGTCCTTACTATTACGACATTCCGGGTGATGGATGACTATACCTTTGCCAGGGTTAAAAAAACCAGTAATAGGGTCGCCAGGAATGGGGTGGCAACATTTTGCTAAGGTAATCACCATGCCTTCTGTGCCTTTAATGATTAAAGGCGCGTGGTCAGTTGCCGTTTCTTCTAATTTGACCGCGGCATAGATGTCTTCTTGAGAAAGTCTTTTGGCAATTAAGATAGGCATTTTGTTGCCTAAGCCTATGTCTTCTAATAGCTCATCCATAGATTGCATTTTCATGACATCTAGCAACTGCTGAATTCGAGAATCTTCTATTTCGTCTAGTTTAATATTTGAGCTTTGCAGCTCTTTTTCAAGCAAGCGATGACCCAGGCTAACAGCTTCTTTTTGTTGAAAGTGTTTAAGATAGTTTCTTATGCTGCTACGTGCTTTGGCTGTAACAATGTAATTCAGCCATGCTGGGTTAGGCGTGCCCCAGGAAGCTGTGATTACCTCAACTGTCATGCCATTTTCAAGCTGGGTTTGCAGGGAAACGAGTTTATTATCAATTCTGGCAGAAATGCAGGCATCACCAATATCGGTATGCACGGCATAAGCAAAATCAACAATTGTAGCGCCTCTGGGTAATTTTATAATATTGCCTTGAGGTGTAAAAACAAACACTTCTTGAGGGAATAAATCGACTTTTAAATTGTCGATAAACTCCAGTGAATCGCCTGCGGTCTTTTGCATTTCCAATAGATCTCGCAGCCATTCATTGGCAAGCGCTTGGGAGCTTTCGCGGTTAGAGTCGTTAGATTTATATAGCCAATGTGCTGCAATGCCTGATTCTGCCAAACGATGCATTCCATGGGTTCTAATTTGTATTTCTATGGGCACGCCATAGGGGCCAATTAAAATGGTATGCAGTGATTGATACCCATTGGCCTTGGGGATTGCAATGTAGTCTTTAAATTTACCCGGAACAGGTTTAAATAGATTGTGAACGCAGCCTAAAATGCGGTAACAGTCATCAACGTGGTCACAGTAAATACGAAAAGCATAAACATCAAAAACATTGGAAAAAGGGATTTTCTGACGCTGCATTTTCTTGTAAATGCTGGCGATATTTTTTTCTCTGCCAACTACTTTAAATATAAGGCCAGTTTGATTGAGTCTGTTTTGAATGCTGCTTTCAATGGTAGTAACAATTTCTCGTCGATTGCCTCGTGCTTTACTTACTGCACCTTTAAGTACGCGATAACGATTCGGGTATATGGCTTCTAAACATAATGCCTCTAATTTGTGGCGTATGTTGTTCATGCTCAGGCGGTTATCCAGCGGAACGTAAATTTCTTGTGTTTCTTTGGCGATACGACGTTTTTTTTCATTCGGCATAGAGCCGAGTGTTTGCATGTTGTGCAGGCGGTCAGCTAGTTTGACAATAATGACGCGTAGGTCTTTAGCCATAGCCAATAGCATTTTTCTAACGTTTTCAGCCTGTGCTTCAGCGTGTGATTTGTTATCGAGTTTGGTCAGCTTGGTAACACCGTCGACTAAATCGGCAACGTTAGAGCTAAATGCCTCGCTTAAACCCTCTTTGCTAACAGCTGTGTCTTCAATGACATCGTGTAAAATTCCAGCAATAATACCTCGGGTATCCATGCGCATTTCAGCAAGGGTGATAGCAACAGAAAGAGGATGGCAAATATAAGCTTCGCCACTTTTACGAAATTGCCCAGAATGGGCATCCGCACCAAAATGATAGGCACGGACAATATTATCTATTTTATCCGGGTTTAAGTAGCTGCCCGCAATTGTTGTTAATTGCTTTAATAATTTTGATTCCGGAGAATCAGTCTCAGCAAAGGGGGCTATAGCAGCTACTTCCAGCATGTGCGTTTAAGTTATGTCAGGAGTATTGGATCGTGGTAACTCACCTGTGTTGTGTAGAAGATCAATATTCTCTTCAGTCACATGGCCTTCAGCAATTTCACGTAAAGCAAGCACAGTATCTTTATCTCTACCACGAGGAATAAATTCGTCAGCCCCTTTTGATAGTTGACGCGCTCTTTTACTGGCTAATAAAACCAATTTAAAGCGATTCTCAACATGTTCTAAACAATCTTCAACGGTAACTCGAGCCATTATAAAAACCTATTAAATTTGAATTAATCTCGCGTAGTATATTTACCTAAAAACAAGGCTAATATAAAAGAGAACTGGTTATTATATGAATAAAATGATATTTAAGCAATTTTGGATTACCTAGAACTAAAAATAAAGTGATTCTTTTGCAGGGAATGCTTAGAACATGGGGAATAGATATTTAGAAGTGCACACAAAATAATCCTAATCTCAATAAATACTAACTCTAATCGGTTACTAAAAAAACAGGGAAAGAAAAATATTGATTCGTAGCCCGTATGGAGCATCACGTAATACGGGAATAAACGCGCAATTTATCCTGTATTCCGCAATGCTCCATACAGGCTACATATCACTTTTTTGATATAAAAACATATTGGCATTGGTAACACTTCAACAACCAGGAAGTGAGGCTTTAGATACTTTCACAGCTTCTTTAGCCTCGCCAGTCCCACTTACAATTTAATAGTTGTAAAGCTTACTTCGTGCACGATCCTTACTTTTTATGCGTTACGTTCTTCTAAAATTGCCACAGCAGGTAAAACTTTACCTTCTAAGAACTCAAGAAAAGCACCACCACCAGTTGATGTGTAAGATACTTTGTCTTTGATGTTGTATTGGTCAATCGCAGCAAGCGTATCGCCACCACCAGCAATAGAAAAAGCAG
>WTAG01000695.1 GCA_013139755.1 Methylomarinum sp.
TCCCAGCCATAAGCAACCAGTAAAAAAGGTGCGCCAAAGTTTGTTACCGCAGCACCAACATTACCCATGCCAAAAATACCGAGAGCAGTTCCTTGGTGGTCACTATCGTACCAACGTGAAACATAAGCAATACCGACGGCAAATGAACCACCCGCTAAGCCCACGCCTAAAGCTGCAACCAAGTACATCTCATACGTTGAAACGGAAGCCAGTAACCAGGCTGCAACAGAGGTGGTTAACATTAAGCAAAAATATACAATACGACCGCCGTATTGGTCAGTCCATATGCCTAAAAAGATACGGCTTAAAGAACCTGTTAATATGGGAGTTGCCACCAGTAAACCGAACTGAGTATCATTAAGCCCCAGGTTTTGCTTAATTTTAATACCTATAATGGAAAAAATAGTCCAAACAGCAAAACATATCGTAAAGGCTATGGTACTGACTGTAAGGCTTTTGGTTTGTTGGCCGCTACTGATGCCATCTAGTTCATGCATAAATATCTCCTAATGAGAAAAGTTGATAATTAGTTTTTCGTTCCCACGCTATTGCATCACTGGCATTAACTTAAGAAAAAAGCTCCTTCTTCAGTGGGAGAGGGGGATACTTGTTTAATATCTCCTCACCAAACTCTCTCGGCAATTGCTCCTGCATTGCTCTACTTACCTACTTCCATGTAGGCATCCATCAAGAGAGGGCTTAACTTAATGTCTGTGCGGGTACATCTTGTTTGTTAATGTCCTGAATGTTTGTCTTTTTTATGATCCATATCTTTTTCTGTTTCACCAATATAAAGCGAGTCATCTTTCGGCCCGGTCACATTTAAAATCCCCCAGGCACCTCTATCTATGCGTGCTAAAGCATGGTCAACCAGAACATAGTTCCCAGGGTAATCCACTTTAAATTCAACAACGCTTGCTCCACCTGCTGGAATCAGTGTGGTTTGTACGTTTTTGTGGGAAGTGCTTAAAGAGGCTTCTGGAAATACACGATCAAATATTTCACCGATGACATGGAAAGAAGAAACCTTGGATACTCCGGCATTACCAATAAACAAACGAATTTTATCGCCTACTTTGGCATTTAATTGGCCTTCACCGACTAAAGCACCTGTACGACCATTAAAAACAATATATTCAGGACGTTCATCAATCATTTTCCTACTGTTAAACTTTTGAAAGCCTTTTTTGCCTATTCTGCCCTTAGTGTAGAGTTCACCTTGCATGATATAAAACTCATGATCAACTTTAGTTAACCCTTGTTTAGGTTCAACGAGAATCATTCCATACATACCATTGGCAATATGAGTAGCAGGGTTTCCTGCAGCACAATGATAAACATACAATCCTGGAGTCGTTGCTTTAAATAAAAGCGTTTTTGTTTCTCCCGGTTCAACCTCAGTCACTGCTTTACCACCACCTGGACCTGTGACTGCATGTAAATCAATCGCGTGGCTATGACTGCTGGATTTATCGTTATGCAGTGATAATTCAACCGTATCATCTTCGCGTACTCTTAAAAAAGGGCCTGGAACTGTATTGTTAAAAGTCCAATAATGATAAAGAATATTTGGGGCAATTTTAGAAATAACTTCAACTGCCTCAAGCTTAATTACTACTTTTTTTGACTGTTTTCTATTGAGTGGTTTGGGTAAGTCAGGGGCTTTTTTACTAATATCTTGTACTTTCTTGTATTCAGAAATGTTTATATCCATTTCATGTTGATAATGATCACCAGGACCAAAATTCATCATTTGTTTTGATGAATGCTTGCTTGAGTGATGTTTACTGCTCTCTTTTGCATAGGTAGGTGAGGCCACTAGTGAAACAATAAGTAGAGTGGTAATGGAGTATGGAAAATTTTTCATATTAGTAATATTGGATTTATTTAGTAGACGATTTGTCATTTTATTATTTGTCTTCATAATGAACCTCCATGTGCAACTTTGTAGTTCTCTCGTCCTTATTTTTTTATTGGAACGATGGTATCAAGCAGATAAATGCCTTAGTTCTGACATTTTTTCTCCCGCTTGTTTTATTTGTTCAGCAGTAAGTGTTTTTTTGATTTGTGGAGAGAAATCTTCATCTTCACGAGTTAGATGTTCTCTAAGTATTTTTTCAAATTCTATGGTTAAGTGTAATAAGTGATCAAAGTTGCTTATTTGTTCTGGATGACTTAATCGAGTAGACAAGTTGCTCCAGGATTCTTCAATCTCTTCATGGTCTAGCATTAAGCGTTCAATCATGCCTATAACCAGGCTGGACTGATCTACTAATAATGGAAATAAGCCTTCTTCTTCATCTTTATGATGTAAATGAGTGGCATGAGAATAATGGCAGTACATATCCATACATTGGTTGGCCAAATCTTCGCTCATACCTTGTTGTTTAATCTTGCTAGCAAGTGCAACTAATTGGGTACCTCGGGCTAAAAAGTCCTGGTGATAATCTTGTAAGACTTGTAAGCCGTTTGAAAAATCAGTAGCGGGATCGGTAAATTTAAATTCCATAAATTCTGTGTTTAATAATAGGATGTGCAGAACAATGTGAAGCGCATCATTTGCAATTGATGCGCCTGTTGGCGTCGACACATCCTATTTTTTGATGAGGTAGTGGTGATTTATCTTTGTTTAACAAATTTAGTGCGTACAATTTGATAAGGTCTGAACATATAACCTAAAGGCATACTCCAGACATGAACCAAACGACTAAATGGAAACAAAAAGAAAACGGACATACCCAAAAATAAATGCAGTTTGTAGATGAATCCTACATTCTCAAGCATAGAGGCATCTGCATTAAGTAATAGTGTGGCTTGTGCCCATTCAGCCAAGGCAATCATAGTTGAGGCATCACCATTAAAAGCATGGTAAATAGAAACAGGAATCGTCAATAAGCCTATGCCTAAAGTGACTAATATCCAGTTAAGAATAAACAGATCCATAAAACGGCTGTTTGCTCTGACTCTTGGATGATACATGCGACGTTTCCACAAAATTACGCCACCCATCATGCACAAAGAGCCAAAAGCGGCACCAGCCGAAATAGCAACAATCTGATGCATCATGTCAGAGACCCCCATGGATAAAAACCATGAATGTGGCGTGACTAATCCAGCAAAATGCCCCATAAAGAGCGCTAATACACCAATATGAAATAGAATACTGCCTTTTTGCAGCTGTTCTTTTTCAAATATCTGGCTGGAATCTGCTTTCCAGGTGTATTGTTCTCTATCAAAACGAATCAAACTGCCCACAAAAAATGTGCTCAGGGCGATGTAGGGGTAAACCCCAAAGAGTAAATTACTTAAGTTCATAATGGGTCCTATGCTGCAATGTCTGCTAAAAGGCCATGACTCTCTACAATTCTTACCAGTGGAGCGTATGGGCTTGCATTCTTTTCAAGATTACTAGCGATAATACCTGCTGCCTGGGATGTTTGTTGCAAAAATGCCTGAGCACTTGCTTCTTCATCCATAGTAGAGACATA
>WTAG01000227.1 GCA_013139755.1 Methylomarinum sp.
AATCATTAATATTTTGTGCTGATAAATTAATTGCTACTTTTATATCAAGTTGATTTTCGGTGATTTTTTTATGATCTTTAATAGCTAACATCAGGATTTCCTCTGTGAGCAGATTCATTAGTCGATGTTTTTCTGCTAGAGGAATAAATTGTTCTGGAAGAATCAAACCTTTGCTTGGGTGTTGCCATCTCATTATAATTTCAGCGCCTTGCAGCCGATTGTCATCAAACCAAATTTGTGGCTGATAATGAATGATCAATTCATGTCGACGTATAGCAAGCTTTAAGTCTTCTATGGTAATTGTCTCGGTATCTGGAGCCAGGTTGATACTGGATGCTAAGTCATTATTAAGTTGCTTATTGCTTTCTATTTGCTGAGATCTTTTTAAAGTACAGGCTTCATGTGTTTTTGTAAGTAGCGCTATGAAGTCTTTTGCTTTAAAAGGTTTTGTCAGGGTGTTAACAACATTAAGTTGTTTGGACTCGGCTAATTGTTTGGCTGAATGTAATACGCGTTCATCAAAACCACTCACTAAAATGAAATGAGGCTTTATGTTTTTTGAGGCAAGTTCACGCATGATTTCTATACCATCTTTATCTGGCATTTGTAAATCCAGTACTACGATGTCGTAATGCGTGATTGTCGATTTTAAGAAATCAATGCTAGAGGTGAATACCCGAGTTTTTAGCTTGGCAGCCTTGGCCATTTCTTGCATTAAATGGGCTTGTTGTTCATTGTCGTCGACAATAAATATATTGCACTCTTGCTCAGAGCTTAAGATAGCTTCTTGTGTCATTGAGTATCCTTAGGCAAAAGATACCCATCCAGTAATAGGCGAATACTGGTCAGAAGTTCTTTTGACGTATAGGGTTTGTTAAGCATGTTTTTTCGTAAATTTTGATTTGAGTCCGTGTGTCTGATATCACTAAAACCGCTGGCTAGTAGTATTTTAATCGATGGGTATTGATCTATTACTTGTCTAGCAAGTTGATAACCATCCATCTTTGGCATGATAACATCACTAATCATAAGGTCAACAGGCTGGGCAGCTAAAATATTTAGCGCAGCTTCACCGGAGTTAGCGGTTAGGACTCTATAGCCAAAATGGGTCAGTATTTTCTTTGCTAATTCGCGTAATGCCGGCTCATCATCAACCACCAGAATACAATCATCACCTGCTAATTGAGGTGCAGAGTGACTATTAAATGTTTTGTTTTCTTTATTTTCTGTGTGATAACGAGGAAAATATAAATTAAACTGAGAGCCTTCTCCCAGTTGTGTGCTTATGTTGATAGCACCACCAGATCGTTCTACAAATCCAAATACCTGGCTTAGCCCTAGGCCATTGCCTGCTTCGCCTTTAGTGGTAAAGAAGGGATCAAAAACATGGTTTTTGGTTTCTTCATCCATGCCGCACCCTGTATCAGTGATACTGAGTTTTAAATAATCATTAGTTGATAGGCCTAATAGCTTAGCTTCTTCTCTGGTAAGGGTGACGTTTTCTGTCTTGATTGTTAATGAGCCACCTTCAGGCATTGCATATTTGGCATTGATACTCATATTTAAGATAGCATCTTCTAAATCATTAGCATCAACCCAAACAGGCCAAGTTTGACATTGTAAATTGTATTCTAGATTGATGGAGGCGGTTAATGATTTAGCCAGCATATCCTTTAAGCTATGTAGTGTGCTGTTGATATTACATATATCAGGGTTACTGCTTTCTGATTTAGAAAAGGCCAGCATTTTTCGTGTTAGTACTCTTCCTCTATCGCCTGCTCGAATGATCTCATTGATGTAATCTTTTACGCCGTCTGTATCATCACATTTCATTTCCAATAATTCAGCGTATCCAAGTATAACGCCCAGCATATTGTTGTAATCATGTGCTATACCACCAACTAATTTACCTAAGGCATCCATCTTTTGGCTACGTTTTGAGTGTTCTTCTGCTAAACGCCGGCGAGTGGCATCCCTTGCTTCAGCAACTAGAAATTTTATGGCTCCTTGCTCATCAAGCACGGGGTGAACACTAAAATCCACCCAGATTACACTGTCTAGCAATGCAAATTCAATTTCCCTATCGACCGCTTCACCTTGTGCTGCTAATTGACAATCGCTACGTATTTGATCTTGTACTGAACTGTTATGGGAGAACCAGGGACAGTCCCAAAGCTTTTTGCCTAAAACATCTTCTTGCTTTAAACCTGACAATTGTAATGGTGTAGAATTGGCAAAATCTAAAGTACCATCGGGTAATAATATGCCTGCCATAGTCAATAAACCATCGAGGACTTGTTGCATTTTCTTTTGGCTGCTTTCTACATTATCAAGTAGAGATGTGATTTTTTCTGCTAGTTGATTAAAGCTATTTGCGATTGGTTCAAGTTCATCTTGGGTATGAATATTAATCCGCTCTTGTAAATCGCCATTTGCAAAAAGTTGCAGTGAGCGACTTAAAGACTGAACACTTCCTTTCATTGAAAGATAAATACCTATAACAAAATAAAGTACTATCATCATTAGCATTAAAGAAACAGCAATGCTGATATACAGTCTATTTTTTGCTTGTTCTAAGCGTGCAGTAATTAATGATCTTGCTGTCGGTAATAAGGTTTGATACATCTTGGCATGACTGCTATTGATTGCTGCTGTCACTTGAGAGAAAAAATATTCGGATGGCGTAACAAATTGGCCTTCTAATATATCTGATTGTATGAGCTTTATAATTTCATGAGTAGATTGATTGATATTTGTCGAAGTAATGGCTAGCTGAGGACCAATATTTTTATTAAAAATTGCTATTTTATTAAGATTTGTGGTCAACAGCGATAGAGAAGATTCTAATTTAGCTATCAGTGCTATGAGTTCATTTCGTTGAAAATCAGTCGCTTGTTTTTTGGATAAAATACGGGTGCTAAAATCTCTGAGCTGAGCCAGTTGTTCCATAGATCGAGGGAGTTTGTTAATGCTGGTATCTATTACATAAAAAGTATCAATCTCAGAATTAAAGGTTAAAGCATATTCATCTGCAAGCAGTACTTTGAATTGTTGTAGTTGATCTATTAATTGAGTGTGTCCGGAAAAATTTTCTGAGACGGTCCAGTTAAGTCCATTGGCTAC
>WTAG01000416.1 GCA_013139755.1 Methylomarinum sp.
CAAGCCCTGATTATTGATTCTTGGTTTGATAATTATTTAGGCGTGGTTTCATTAGTAAAAATTGTTAGCGGTAGTGTGCGTAAAAAACAAAAGCTAACAGTGATGTCGACAGGAAAAAACTATTTAGCAGAGCAAGTCGGTATTTATACGCCTAAACAGAAATATACAGATGTTTTAAATACTGGCGAAGTAGGTTTTATTGTTGCAGGTATTAAAGATATTTATGGTGCGCCGGTAGGGGATACTATTACTTTGGCTGATAATCCTGCTGAAGTCGCATTGGATGGGTTTGAGATGGTTCAGCCTCGTGTTTTTGCTGGACTTTATCCAGTGAGTTCTGATGACTACAACAACATGCGTGAGTCATTGGATAAACTAAAACTTAATGATGCCGCGTTAAATTTTGAGCCAGAAAGTTCGCAAGCTTTAGGTTTTGGTTTCCGTTGTGGCTTCTTAGGTATGTTGCACATGGAAATTGTGCAAGAACGACTAGAGCGTGAATACGATATAGATCTTATTACGACTGCTCCAACAGTAGTGTATGAAGTAGAGGTGCATTCGGGCGAGATATTGATGGTTGATAATCCCGCTAATTTACCCGATTCAGGCACTATTACCGAAATTAGAGAGCCGATTATTTTGGCAAATATTTTAGTGCCACAAGATTATTTAGGCAGTGTTATTGGGCTCTGTGTTGAGAAACGTGGCATACAAAAAAATATGCAATATACCGGTAGTCAGGTGACATTAAGCTATGAACTGCCGATGAGTGAAGTAGTTTTAGATTTCTTTGACCGCTTAAAATCAGTCAGTCGTGGATATGCTTCTTTTGATTATGAGTTTGTTCGCTTTGAACCAGCCGACCTTGTTAAGCTTGATGTATTAATTAATGGTGATAAGGTAGATGCTTTATCCGTTATTGTGCATAGAAACTTAAGTCAAAACCGTGGTAGAGATTTAGTCGATAAAATGAAAGACTTAATCCCTAGACAAATGTATGAAGTAGCAATACAGGCGGCAATTGGATCTAAAGTTATTGCCAGATCAACTGTTAAAGCAATGCGCAAAAATGTAACTGCTAAATGTTACGGTGGTGATATTTCGCGTAAGAAAAAACTGTTGGAAAAACAAAAAGCAGGTAAAAAACGGATGAAGCAAGTGGGTAATATAGAAATTCCACAAGAAGCCTTTTTAGCTGTGTTACAAATCAATAAAGAGTGAAGAATATCGTTTTTTAACTAATTGGGTAAATACAACTTTACCTTTTACCTTTTACCTTTTACCTTTTATCTGCATTTTAATTTATGGACTACGATTTTTCTTTTTTTCTTGTTGCTGCAAGTTTGGTCACCGGTATCATCTGGGGTGGTTATTTATTATTTTTGAAACTATCAAAAATTAATCCAGCCGAAAGAACCGAACCATTATTGGTTGAATATGCACATTCATTCTTTCCTATTGTTTTTGTTGTACTGATATTGCGTTCTTTCATTGCCGAACCTTTTCGTATTCCATCAGGCTCAATGATGCCGACCTTATTAATTGGAGACTTTATTCTGGTTAATAAATATACCTATGGTATTCGTTTACCTGTTTTGAACAACAAAATTATTGAAATAAATGAGCCAGAGCGTGGTGATGTTGTGGTCTTTCGCTATCCAAAACAACCAAAAATTGATTATATAAAGAGAATTGTTGGTCTACCTGGCGATAGAGTGGCTTATTATGATAAAAAAGTGTATATCAACGGCAAGATAGCTAAGCCAGTATCACTAGGGACTTATCAAGGTGTAGGGCAAGGTATTAATATGACGGGTACAGAGCATTTTGTCGAAGACCTTATGGGTGTTGAGCATAGCATTTTAATTAAAAACGGTTTGTCCACAGTGCAGGGTGTTTTTATCGTCCCCGAAGGCCAATATTTTGTGATGGGTGACAATAGAGATAACAGTAATGACAGCCGGTTTTGGGGCACAGTACCTGAAGAAAACCTAGTAGGAAAAGCCTTTTTTATCTGGATGAATTGGGATTGGCAATACAAAGGTGTCGGTTTTGATCGAATTGGAACAATTGTGAAATAGACTAAACTCTATAAACACTATTAATTTTTAATTTAGGATAGAGAATGACTTCTACAGCAAAACAGCAACAAGGTTTAACCTTAATAACAATTATCTTCATACTGGCGATACTAGGTTTTTTTGTATTATTAGGGCTAAAAATCGGGCCTATCTATATGAATCATAGCAAAGTTGTTAATGCACTTTCTGCTGTGGAAAATATGGTTGATGTTGAAACTATGAGTAAGCATGAAATCATGAGCAGCCTTAATAAGCGTTTTGGTATGAATTATGTAGATAAAGTTACGGATGAAGATATTACGATTACTAAGCATGATGATTATCTTAAAGTAGCCATTGTCTATGAACGGGTTGAGAAAATCATGGGTAATTTAAGTGTGTTAGTTGAGTTTGATGAGTCTTTTGAGACTGGTGATAAATAGTGATAAAAAAGCCAGAAGATCTAGCTAAAAAAATGGGGCTGACATTTGATCAGCCCCAGCTTTTTATAACGGCTCTGACACATAGAAGCATGGGTGCTAAAAATAATGAGAGATTAGAGTATCTAGGTGACTCAATTTTAGGCTTTGTGATTGCTCAAAAACTGTATGAAATGTTTGCTGATGCCAGTGAGGGTGATTTGAGCCGATTGAGAGCCAGTCTTGTTAATCAAGGCTCATTGGCTGAATTGGCAAGAGAACACAATTTAGGTGATTACTTGATTTTGGGTTCGGGGGAGTTAAAAAGTGGTGGTTATCGACGCGACTCTATTTTGTCTGATGCATTAGAAGCTATTATGGGTGCTCTTTTAAAGGATCAAGGTGTTTTGGTATGTCAAACATGGATACTTAATTTATTTGCTGAAAAGCTAGGTAACTTAAATTTAAAAAACTCTCAAAAAGACCCCAAAACGCAATTACAGGAATTGATGCAAGCAAAAAAAATAGAGCTTCCTGTTTATGATTTAGTACAAATGACGGGTGTTGCTCATGCACAAACATTCAGTGTTAAATGCAGTACAGTGCTGGGTCATGAGCCTTGTATTGCTACAGGTATTTCCAGAAAACGTGCTGAACAAGCCGCAGCGGAAAAAATGTTGAAATTAATTAAGAATCAAGAAAAATGAATTGTGGTTATGTCGCGTTAATAGGTCGTCCTAATGTTGGTAAATCAACATTAATGAATCATATGTTAGGACAAAAAATAAGTATTACTTCAAGAAAGCCCCAGACAACAAGGCATAGAATACTAGGTATAAATACAACAGATGCAGGGCAGGTGATCTATATGGATACACCGGGAATGCATCAAGTTGAAAAGAAAGCTTTAAATCGATATTTAAATAAAACCGCTGATACCACTTTATTAGGTGTCGATATCGTTGTTT
>WTAG01000278.1 GCA_013139755.1 Methylomarinum sp.
GTCTGATCAGGATCTCTGGATAATGCTTTTTCTACAGATTGTACTTTAAATTCTTGGCTAAATTTGGCCATTTCTGTCTCCTAAAATTGAATTTTATAGGCGACAGGTATGTTGACATAGGGGGATAACATGACACGTACGTTAAAACAAAATAGAGAGGAAAATGAATTAAGAGAATGGTTATCAGAAGGCTTATCACAATTTTCTAAAGACCTTTCTGGTGAAAATGATTTACAAAAATTAACCGAAAAAGCAGTCTCTTTTATAGGCCATTATGTTAATGCGGGGCATGGTGTCATCTACCTTTATGATGATGAAAACGAAGCGCATCTACTTAATTTAATGGGCTCTTATATGTTTACTGAGCGAGCCAACCTTTCTGCCCATTATAAATTGGGAGAAGGTGCTATTGGACAAGTTGCTCTAGAACGTAAATGTATATTGCTCACAGATATTCCTAAAGAGAAAAAAATTACGACAGGAACCACAAGCGCAACACCACTGAATACTTTTACTTTTCCTTTAATATACGAAGATGTACTGTGTGCTGTTGTTGAATTTTCTTCTTACGAGCCATTACGGCACTTACACAACGTTTCTTTAACGAATCAGCCAACATTCTTGCCTCTCTCATCTACACCGCTGTACAAAGTGATAAAATCACCAGACTCTTAAAAACCTCTGAAGAAAAAAGTATTGCACTGCAAGAAAGAAATTCCCTGATGGAAGAGCAACAACAACAATTGCAACAACAAACGGAAGAACTGCAACAAAGTAATGCTCAGATGGAAGAGCAACAGCAACAATTGCAACAACAAGCGGAAGAACTGCAACAAAGTAATGCTCAGATGGAAGAGCAGCAACAACAATTATTAATGCAGACAGCAGAATTGGAAGATTCTAAACAAGTTCTAGCTTCTAGAGCAGAACAACTAGAACTTTCCAGTCGTTATAAATCTGAATTTCTCGCAAACATGTCCCATGAATTACGTACACCACTCAACTCAGTCATTCTACTTTCTAAGATGATGGCCTTGAATGAGAATAAACATCTTGATGATGAAGATATTAAACGAGCAACTGTTATTCATAATTCAGGCAATGAATTATTACGCTTAATTAATGATATTCTTGATTTATCTAAAGTAGAAGCAGGTAAATTTGAATTGATTAATGAAAATATTGATTCCATAGAAATATTTAAGGAATTAAATAACCAATTCGAAGAAACAGCTAAAGATAAAGGCTTAAAACTAATTATTGATAATCAGCATAATGCTTTGCTATTTACTGATAAAAATAAACTGATGCAAATTTTACGCAATCTGGTTTCTAACGCTTTAAAATTTACTAAAGAAGGATCTGTCACATTATCAACTTTAATATGTGAGGAAGAAAAACTTCCAATTAAACTTTTGGTTACAGATACGGGAATAGGTATACCAGAAGACAAGTTAAACCTTATTTTTAATGAATTTCAGCAAGTTGATGGTTCTATTTCCAGAGAATTTGGAGGAACTGGCTTAGGGCTCTCTATCTGCAAACGTTTTGCAGGATTACTTAATGGGCAAGTGACCGTAGAAAGTAAACTAGGAGAAGGCAGTACCTTTATTGTACATCTGCCTAAACAAATACAAGAGAATAAGGTTTCAACGCCTATAAAAGAGTTAAATAATATTTTTACTCAAGATGATCGAGCTAACCTTCTGGATGAGGATCGTCCTATTCTAGTTATCGATGATGATTCAACTTTTTGCAGTATTGTTCTGGATATTAACCATCGGCATAATCATAAAACTATTTTTGCTCTTACGGGTAAAGAAGGCTTAGAACTTGCCAGTAAATACCAACTTGCAGGTATTATTCTTGATCTTGGCTTACCAGATATGGATGGCGTTGATCTATTAAACCGCTTGAAAACTAACCCACAAACTAAATCCATTCCTATCTATATTATTTCTGCTAGGGATAAGGACCTTAATTTATTACATCAGGGAGCCATAGGGTATCTACAAAAACCAGTAACGGATACTGATATATCCTATGTAACCGATGAGATCATTAAGACGATTACAAACAGTGTAGATACTATTCTCATCTTTGCTGGTAATGCAATCTCTTTTAATGATGTTTCAATATTGATCAAAGAAAAAGATGTTGAAGCTATTGATATGAGCCATACCAATGCTAATTTGGACACCATTACTGAACAACACAAACCACTCGCTATTATAGATTCTCATCCGATAAATGGACAGGTATTGGATATTTGCGCTTCACTAAGAGATCGCTGGTCAGATATACCCATCGTCATTTGTTCTTCTACTGCACTTGATACAAATGAAGAAGCCAAAATGCGTCAATATACAGATACCGTTATTATTACAACGCCTCATGCGAAAAGTCGATTGATTGAAAATATTGAACATTTTCTGAAGACATCGACCAAAAATGGACAGCACACTTTACCTCTAGCACCACCGATTTATGTTAATAAGAAGGTACTAAAAGGAAGCACGATTCTTGTTGCCGATGATGATGCTAGAAACCTCTTTGTTATTACCTCGGCTCTTGAAGAACATGGCGCAAAAGTAGTTGTTGCTGTTAATGGTATCAGTGCTTTAGAAAAGCTAAATGAAGAGGAAATTGATCTTATCCTAATGGATCTGATGATGCCAGTGATGAATGGTTATCAAGCCATTAGCAAAATTAGAGAAGATGACAGTATGAATCATATTCCTATTATTGTATTAACGGCTAAGGCACTTAAGGAAGATCGTGAAAAATGTTTTGAAATCGGCGCTAATGATTATTTATCCAAACCTGTTGAGTATGAAACACTCATTAAATTAAGTATTGCCTGGATTGAGAAGACTCTATGAGCCTTTCTATTCACGACGATTCCAACAAAAGGCGTTTGCTGGTATTAGGTGATATTTCAGCACAAAATGATCAAGAAGACCTTATTAAGGCCATTAATAACTCCACAGGCTTGGCGATTGAAGTCGTATTTTACGACGCACAGTTACTATCTAATAAGCTAATAAGCTAATAAAAACACTAGCGACTTACTCTACGGATGAAAATCCAATCAGTATAAAAACTTATCACCCTAGTCTTTCTCAGTACTTATATAAACTAGGAATTACGTCTAGATATGTTATCAGCAAGTCAGAGCATCACTCAACACCAAGGTTTAAAGCACTTGCTCTCGCTGGCTCTGCAGAGAGCCTCTCGATAATCCTTCAAATTATCGAGTCAGTGCCTCTATCAAATTGTAGTATTTTTATTGTTCAACATGTTTCAGAAAAACAACCTAATAGACTGGATGAACTCCTAAAAATGCACACAGACTACAGTGTGCTTATGCCTCATCATATGATGGAAATTAAGCCATCCACCATTTATATTGCACCACCAGGCCATCATCTTCGGGTACATAATCAATATATTTACTTAACCCGTGATCGTAAAATTCGTTTTGCACGCCCCTCGATTCAGGTTTTATTTGAATCACTCGCTCATGAATATAAATCAGGTTTATTGATTGCTCTATTAAGTGGCTATGGTGATGATGGTGTCAGTGCTTTAAAAGTATTGCGCAATAAAGGGGCTACTGTATTAATTGAGTCTCCAGCTGAGTGTAAGGCAAAAACCCTACCTCAAAATGCTATTAATAGCGGTCATTATGACCATGTTCTAACAATAAAAGGTCTTCAAAGTTTTTTTGCAAGTGCGGTAATCGATAATAATTTTCCTGACCTACAGACAATTAACCTTTTTCTTAACGCTGTCCAAGAAAAATATGGTTATGATTTCACAGGATACCAAGCAGGCACGCTTCAAAGACGTATTAAAATGTTGCTAAAAACCACTGATGTAGGTAATTATTTCACACTACAACGCAATGTTTTAACAAATACAGAGTCCTTCGAACAACTTTTTCATTCCTTTTCGATTAATATCAGCACATTTTTTAGAGCACCTGAACAACTTAATTATTTACGCCAGAATATCCTCCCATTTCTAGAAAGTTTTTCACATATTAAAGTTTGGGTAGCGGGTTGTTCAAGTGGTGAAGAGGCATATTCATTAGCAATTATTTTTAAAGAACTAAACTTATTAGATAAGACTATTATTTATGCAACCGATATAAACCCAGAGATACTTTATACAGCCAAAAATGGCATTTATTCCTGCCAAGAAATGAGTACATATAAAGAAAATTATCGTTTAAGCGGCGGAATTAAACAATTTTCTGATTATATTGAAAATTACGGCAATATATTTGAGATATCATCAGAATTACGCCAAAAAGTACTTTTTTTTAGTCACTCTTTGGTTAACGATGGCGTATTCAATGAATTTCAGCTCATTATCTGCCGTAATGTTATGATTTATTTCTCTAATGAATTACAAGAGCATGTGATAGAGCTTTTTTCAAAGTCCATTCATCGTGATGGCTTTTTAACGTTGGGTGATAAAGAATCTATTAATCATGGAGCAAGGTGTCAATATTTTAAAGTTGAGAACAAACAACAGAGAGTTTATAGATGCCTGAATTAAAAATACCTAACAATATTTTTAGAATTCTGATTGTAGATGATAACCCCAACAATTTATTCACCTTAGAGTCGTTACTTAAGCGTTTAAATAATTGTGAAGTTATACAAGCTAACTCGGGTGAAGCGGCCCTTATATCTTGTATTGAACACTCTATCGACCTTATTCTTCTAGATATTCAGATGCCCGACATGGATGGCTATGAAACGGCCAAACATCTGAAAATGACAGCTCGTACAAGGGATATTCCTATCATTTTTGTAACCGCTGTTTTTAAAAATGATGAGTTCATTAAATATGGCTACGAAATAGGCGCAATAGATTACCTCACCAAGCCATTAGATGAAAATATGCTACTTAACCGTATCATGCTTTATCGCGCTTTGTTTGATCGTCAACATGCATTAAAAGATGCACTGCAAAAACTAGAATTGAATAGTGAGGAAAGTTACCGTGACTTGTTTGAAGGTTCAATGGATGCCATCTTCATTACCGACCCAGAAAAAGGCTTGATTGATTGTAACGCTCAAACAATGGCGTTATTTGGCTGTTCATCTAAGCAACAATTAATCAATACCCAACCGTGTGCTCTATCACCATCAGAACAACCCAATGGCCAATCTTCTATTGAGCTTTGTCATAAATATCAGCAATCTGCATTAAAAAACGGCTCAATTCAATTTGAATGGGTGCATAAACAGTTGAATGGAATACTATTTACAGTCGATATTTTATTGAGTAGGGCCAATTGGAAAGGGCAAGTCATGCTACTTGCTTCATTACGCGATATTACCAAGCGTAAAGAAGCAGAAGACAAACTAACTCTTGCTGCCAGTGTATTCAGCCATGCCCGAGAAGGAATTATTATTACTGGTGCTGAAGGTAACATCCTTGAGGTTAATGATACTTTTTCGGTAATTACAGGCTATACACGTGAAGAGGTTCTAGGTAAAAACCCTCGACTACTTCACTCCGGAAAACAATCAGCAGAATTTTATATTGAAATGTGGAAATCTATTGTAGACAAACACCATTGGCAGGGTGAGATATGGAACCGCCGAAAGAACAAAGAGGTTTTCGCTGAAACACTGACTATCAGTGCTGTATGTGACACAAATGGTAATGTAATAAATTATGTAGGGCTGTTTAGCGATATTACACTAGCAAAAGAACATCAAGCTCAACTAGAACATATTGCTCATTACGATATTCTAACCAATTTACCCAATCGCGTATTACTTGCCGATCGCCTATCTCAGGCGATGGTTAGAAATCAACGTCAACGTCTCTCGTTAGCTGTGGCTTTTCTCGATTTAGATGGGTTTAAAGCGGTTAATGATAGTCATGGACATGATGTCGGTGATGAACTATTAATTACAGTTTCACATCGCATGAATAAAGCTTTACGCGAAGGCGACACATTGGCACGAATTGGTGGTGATGAATTTGTGGCCGTATTAGTAGATTTAGAAAACACGCAGGACTATGAACCCGTTTTAAAAAGAGTATTAGATGCAGTATCCGCCCCAGTTGTTATAAATAATATTGTATTACATGTCTCTGCAAGTATTGGTGTTACTGTATCTCCTCATGATGAAGTAGATGCCGAACAGCTTATACGCCATGCTGATCAGGCAATGTATGTTGCTAAACAAGCAGGTAAAAATCGTTATCACTTATTTGATTTATCACAAGATAATGCCATAAAAATTCAATGTGAAACCTTAGAAAACATACGAAAAGCCTTACATAACAATGAATTTATTTTATATTATCAACCTAAGGTTAATATGATGACTGGGCGTGTGGTAGGCGTTGAAGCATTAATTCGCTGGCAACACCCAGAACGTGGTTTACTACTGCCAGTCGATTTTCTACCTGTGCTTGAAAAAAATATCATTAGTATAGAGCTTGGTGAGTGGGTAATAAAGACAGCACTTGCTCAAATAGAAAAATGGCAATCAGAAGGCTTAGAGATCTCGGTTAGTGTCAATATTGGAGCAGTTCAATTACGACAAAAAAATTTTTCAGCACGACTCGCTGAATTACTCGCAGAATACCCAGAAGTAAAGCCAAGTTATTTGGAGCTGGAAATTCTTGAAACCAGTATGTTAGGTGATATTATGCAAGTTTCGTCTATTATGCAAGACTGTATTGGCTTAGGTGTTTCTTTCGCTTTGGATGATTTTGGAACAGGCTATTCCTCATTAACCTATCTTAGACGATTGCCAGCAAACTTAATAAAAATAGACCAGACTTTTGTTCGTGATATGTTAATAGATACTGATGACTTAACTATTATTGAAGGTGTTGTAGGACTGGCTAAGTCTTTCAAGCGTGACGTTATTGCTGAGGGAGTTGAAACCATAGAACACGGCACGGCACTACTACAAGCCGGTTGTAAATTAGCTCAAGGTTATGGTATCGCTCGCCCTATGCCTGCTGAAGCTATACCTAAATGGGTTGCTAATTGGCAACCCGATAAAAACTGGGTAACCTACAAATGAGATATTTTAATATCTGACACAGGAAATTATCAAAGGTCTGGTTTCATTTGACATCCTTTTTATACATAAGCCCATAGAAGAGCCAAAACTATCTTACATATACTTGGAAGAAAAATAGTATCTTCACAGTATGTAAAACTTGTTAGGTTTTATTAGTTACGGTTGTTGTTACGCTTACTATGAATTACCGTTCATGGCTGACTAAAGTCATTCAATATTTGGGACTGAGGATTTAATAACTTCCCGATTTTGACTTGCCTTCTAGTCTCACAGAAGCACCAATAAAAAAGTTGCGTAGCCTGCTATGCGCCCATTTTATTGACACTCCTGTGAAACTAAAATTCTACGCAAAACTTCTGGATGCTATTAAATCCTCAGTCCTAAGTGTATTTTACAGAAACAAGCCGGAAGCCCCCCTCTACCCAGAATAGGACCAGAAGCTAAATTTCAAGCAAAAAAAAAGGTCTGTAGAAATATCTACAGACCTTTATTTTTCTTGGCTCCCCCGGACGGGCTCGAACCGCCGACCTAGTGATTAACAGTCACCCGCTCTACCAACTGAGCTACAGGGGAATAATCTTTATACATCAACATGGCGCGCCCGGAGAGATTCGAACTCCCG
>WTAG01000435.1 GCA_013139755.1 Methylomarinum sp.
ACGAGCATATACATTTTCTATGCCTTCATCGAATAGAAGTTCTAATGATTTACGTAAGCCATAGATCATAGGGGTAGCTGCTGTGTAAGGCGTATAACCCATTGCATTTTGTGCCATTTGATCTTTAAGATCTAAAAAGCAGCGAGGGAAAGTTGCTGTTTCTGTCAATTTTAAAGCTTTTTGACTAAAAGCCAGAACAGCTAAACCAGCAGGAAGCATAAAGCCTTTTTGTGATCCACTAATCGCCGCATCTATGCCCCAGTCGTCCATACGGAATTCAATGCTGGCGATAGAGCTAACGCCATCAACGAATAATAGTGCAGGGTGGCTAGATGCATCCATTGCTTTACGAACGCCACCAATGTCACTGGTCACACCAGTTGATGTTTCGTTGTGTGTGGCTAAAACAGCTTTAATTTCGTGATCTGTATCAGCTTTTAAGCGTGCTTCTAAATGGTCAAGAGGAATGCCTTTGCCCCACTCAATTTCATGGACTTCAACATCTAAGCCTAGACGTTCTGCCATGTTAATCCATAAGTGGCTGAATTGACCAAAGCGATAAATTAATACTTTGTCGCCAGGATTTAAAGTATTGGTGATAGCAACTTCCCAACCTGCAGTACCTGTTGCAGGAAAGATGAATGCTTGTCCTGTTTCAGTTTTGAAAATCTTTTTTAGATCTTCTAGTACAGGTTTAAGTAGCTTAGGGAAGATTGGTGAACGGTGATCTTCCATAGGCACATGCATGGCACTTAGAATTTCATGTGGTGTATTGGTTGGACCAGGAATAAATAAGTGATTGCGACCTGCCATCTTTTGCCTCTGTTTGATTATGAATATTGTTAACCCTGAATATATAGTTTGGAGTGAACTATAGAGGGTAGATTAACCAGCCATAGTGCCATATAAATATAAGATCATCAAGTGTTTGCTATGCATAATATTTGACAATAATCCACTAAAAAGTAAAATAGCAGGGATGTGGCGTTAAGTTTTTGTCTGAATTACTTTCAAACACTAGCGTCAGTGCTTTTATTAAAAATAGTTAGGTAACTAAATGAGTCATACGTTATATGAAGCCAATGTACAGCGTGTTCAACGTTGTGAATTAGCCGTTCCAGGTTCAAATCCAGGTATGTTTGAAAAAGCAATGAAAAGCGGTGTCGACTTCATTTTCCTTGATCTTGAAGATGCTGTTGCCCCGGATGATAAATTACAGGCGCGTAAAAACGTTATTGAAGCGATTAATGATATGGACTGGGCGGGTCATGGTGTGACTGTTTCTGTGCGTATCAATGGTTTGGATACACAGTACATGGTGCGTGATGTTGTTGATTTAATGGAACAATGTGGCGACAAGTTAAACACTATTTTAATTCCTAAAGTCGGTGTTTATTCTGATGTTTACATGGTTGAAGCTATGGTAAACCAATTAGAAATGCAGCAAGGTTTAAAAAATAGAATCGGTATCGAATGTTTGATTGAAACGGCATTGGGTATGGCGAATGTTGAAGATATTGCTAAACAAGGTGCTTTAGGCGGAAGAATGGAAGCCTTGCATTTTGGTGTAGCGGATTACGCAGCAAGCAACCGTGCCAGAACAACAAATATTGGTGGTTTAAACCCTGATTACCCAGGTGACCAATGGCATGCAGCAATCAGTCGTATGACTGTAGCGTGTCGTGCTTATGGTTTGCGTCCTATTGATGGGCCTTTTGGCGATATTAAAGATCCAGAAGGCTATAAACTAGCGGCTAAACGTGCGGCAGCATTAGGTTGTGAAGGTAAGTGGGCTATCCATCCTTCTCAAGTTGAATTGGCAAACGAAGTATTTACTCCGCCAGCAGCTGAAATTGAAAAAGCACACCGTATTTTAGCGGCGTTAAAAGAAGCTGCAGCACAAGGTAAAGGTGCAGCGGCATTAGATGGTCGTTTAATTGATGCAGCGTCTGAGAAGATGGCGTCAAATGTTGTGAAAGCAGCAGAAGCTATTGCTGCAAAAGTAAAATAACAAATAATTACTCAGCTAATCCTTCATTTTGTCCAATAGCTGTGTTGAAAGTGCTCATTTACACTTGTAAACTGCGCGCTTTCGCCTTGCTCTTGAACAAAATGAAGGGCAATCTGAGCAATTACAAATTATGCTGAGTAGAAACAATAATAAAAGGTAAATCAGATATGAATCATTTCAATCTGTTATATGAAAAACGTAAGGGTTTTATGCACCTTGCGAAAACTTTTTTAGTTTAGAAATTAATAGGAGTGTTTTATTAAAAATAAAACACTCATTTTACAAACCTTTAATAGGAATACTATGGATATTCATGAGTATCAAGCGAAAGAAATTTTAGCAGGATATGGTGTTAAAATCGCTGATGGCGGATTAGCGTACAGCCCGGAAGATGCTGTACAACGTGCAAGAGAGATTGGTGGGGATGTTTGGGCTGTTAAAGCACAAATTCATTCTGGTGCACGCGGTAAAGCGGGTGGCGTTAAAATCTGTAAAACTCACGAAGAAGTAGAGGCTGCTGCTGAGTCGATGCTGGGTCGTAAACTAGTAACACATCAAACAGGGCCTGAAGGTAAAGTTTGTTTAAGACTTTATGTTGAAGCCGGTACAAATATCGCTAAAGAACTTTATTTTAGTCTTTTGGTTGATCGTGCTCATGAAAGTATCATCATGGTGGGATCTGCAGAAGGCGGTATGGAAATTGAAGATTTAGCCGAAAACAGTCCTGAAAAAATCACAAAAATTCAAATTGATCCGGCTGTGGGTTTATTGGATTTTCAAGCCCGTGAAATGGCATTTGCTTTAGGTTTAGAGCCTTCTCAAATTAGTCCTGCTGTTAAAGTTATTAAGGGTTGCTATCGTGCGATGCGTGATTTAGACGCCAATATGATTGAAATTAATCCTTTAGTTGTTACCGGTGGTAGCGGTAAATTAATGGTGTTAGACGCTAAAATGGGCTTTGATGATAACGCTTTATTTCGTCGTCAAAAAGTGGCTGAATTGCGTGATAAAACCCAAGAAGATCAACGTGAAATGGCAGCGGCAGATCGTGGCTTAAGTTATGTTGGTTTAGACGGTGATATTGGTTGTATGATTAATGGTGCGGGTCTCGCCATGGCAA
>WTAG01000586.1 GCA_013139755.1 Methylomarinum sp.
GGAATCTATTTATTTTAAATATAGATTCCTGCTCAGAGAATGCAGGAATGACTCGTTGACTATTTTTAAAATAGCTTAAACTCATAGGTAATGAAAATTGCTTTTCAAGACAAAATACTAAAGGTGAATTATGAAATTCTCTCAATTAATATTTTTTACGATTGTTTTAATATGCAGTTTTTCCGCAATTGCTGAATGTCAGAGTCAGCGTGTAAAAATTCAGGTGCTAGGCTCAGGTGGGCCAGAATTGTCGGATGGAAGAGCCTCTAGTTCTTATTTGATCTGGTTAGACGGTAAAGGTATTGTTTTAATTGATACGGGGTCAGGCAGTAGTCTTAATTATGAGAAAAGTGGCGCAAACCTTGTTGATTTAAAGGTAATCGCTTTTACGCATTTTCATGTTGATCATAGTGCTGATTTTCCTGCGTTTATCAAAGCTTCATATTTTACTCCTCGAACTCGGGATTTAAATATTTTTGGGCCAGAAGGTAATGATTTAATGCCTTCTGCAACTGAATTTAGCCAACGATTATTTGCTAAAAAAGGCGTCTTTCCTTATTTAAGTGAATATGTTTCTACTGAGCAAACCAGTCAGTTTAAGGTTGTTGCAAAAAATATCAGTCTGAATAAACATCAGCAGCAAACTGTCTATCGCTCTAATGACTATTCAATGCAGGCAATCCCTGTTCATCATGGCCCGATTCCAGCACTGGCATGGCGAGTAAATATTGCAGGGTGTTCGGTGACTTTTTCGGGTGATATGAGCAATCGCTTCCAGACCTTGACCAGTTTAGCCAAAGGCACGGATATCTTAATTGCACATAATGCAATTCCAGAGTCACAGAAGGGAGCGGGGCGTTCATTACACATGCCACCTTCAGAAATTGGCAAGATTGCACAACAGGCTAATGTTAAAAAGTTAATTTTGTCACACCGGATGACTCGTACATTAGGTCGTGAACAGGAAACTTTAGGTATTATCAAACAATTTTATAAAGGCTCAGTCGTGTTCGCAGACGATATGGATTATTTTGTACCTAAATAGCGTTGCTATGTAATCCCCCTCAAAAATAACCCTGGTTATTCACTAGGCATAAAAAAACCGGCTACTCTCTTAAAGGGGCAAGCCGGTTTGTAATTACTCAGCGTAAATTAATGGATACGGCTCTGAAGCCCTCTCTTGCTGGAGAGGGTTGGGTCGACTGCATGGATGCAGGAGGTAGAGCAATGCATGGAGCAATTGCCGAGAGGAGAGGTTAAAATAAATTCTTTCTTCCTTATTCTTTTGCCTTTATAAATAAAGAAAAAAGCATTTTGCAAAAGAGAATTATTTAATTCCTCCTCACCCAACCCTCCCCAGCAAGGGAGGGCTTAAAAGCAAGCCCCTTTGTACAGCGTTGATGGAGTATGGCTATATTTTCAAATTAAGCTGAGTAAGTTACGCCGGTTTTTAATAATTGGTGAAGGCAGCGGGGATTGAACCTTTATTTATTGTTTCCTGATTACCTATGAGCTTCCGCCATTTTAAAAAACAACCAACTACACAGCTCGTCATTCCTGCATTCTCTTAGCAGGAATCTAACCAACAAGGAATAGATTCCCGATAAAAGACTTCGGGAATGACGCGTTATATAGAGCATTGCAGTTACTTCACTCTAATTTGGTGGAGACTCATGGGTAATCAGATATTGTTTTATATCATTAGGTTTCATGATGCCTGTGTCATTTATGGGGTAATGTAAATTTACTTTTCAGAAAAACAGCTAAATCTTAAACTTTGCTCGTTCTTCAATTAAATATTTTCGGAGCATCCTTTCTCCTCTCATTACATAGATAATAAATACCTTACTCTGACCAGCATCATACCGATAAAAAACGCGACAAGGCCCAATAATCATTTCCCGATATTTTGAGTGACTTAATTCAGGTGGTGTTCGGCCTGATTCAGGAAAATGATTAAGGCGATCTACAGAATAAAATACCTGCCTAACTAATTTCTGAGCCGCTGTAAAATTATCTAGTGCGATATATTCAGCAATTTCATTTAAATCAGATAAAGCAGGCTCAGTCCATATTATTTTAGCCATTTATTCATTGATTCTTTAGCCTCTTCTTGACTAAAAGTACGGTTTTCCAAAACTGCAGTTTCGCCCCTTGCAATACCTTCAAGAATATTCATACGACTTTGCATATATTCATAATCTTCAACATCTATCAGGTATGCCGATGGCTGGCCATGCTCAGTTATAAGCACTGGCTCTTTAGATTCATGCAAATCAGCTAATATTTTTGTAGCTTGGCGCTTTAATGTAGTAACGAGTTCGGTTTTCATAAAGTGATACTAAACGAATACTTTAAGATTGGCAAAAGTATTTGGCTACTTAATTCTCATCAAATACAGCTAAGTTAACCCGTTAAACTGGTGCTAAATTTATATAAAAAAGTGAATAGCTCGTACTCCAAATGGGCTGGAATCTTACACGCTCTTTACGCTAAAACAGGGTATAAATAAATTATGCCCTCATGTGTCATAATACTGATTTTTCCCCTAGTTGATGCGCGTTTAATATTAAATTCAACGCACACAATCAGGCGCCTGTAGCAAAAGGACTAATGTTCAAATGGAATATGACCCACGCAAAAATTAGCCAGACCAGCTATTAATTTACACGGCTGCAAAATAAACCCAATCAATTTAAAACATACCTAATATGGCTATTAAAAAATCAGAACTTTATAGTTCTCTGTGGCAAAGCTGTGACGAATTGCGTGGCGGCATGGATGCATCGCAATACAAAGATTATGTACTCACCTTCCTGTTCCTGAAGTACGTCTCCGATAAATACCTCAACGACCCTAAAGCTATGGTTGTAGTGCCGGCGGGTTGCACCTTCCCGGACATCATTAAACTCAAGGGCGATAAAGAAGTCGGTGAAAAGCTCAATATCGTGCTCGATGGCATCGCCAAAGAAAACGAACTGCCCTGGCTGGCTAATAAAGACAACGACTTCAACGATGAAGAACGTCTGGGTAAAGGCAAAGAAATGGTCGACAGGCTCTCTAAGCTGATCGGCATATTTGATGGGCTGGATTTTGGCGGCAACAGTGCGCAGGGCGATGACCTGCTGGGCGATGCTTATGAATACCTGATGCGTAACTTCGCCACCGAGTCTGGTAAAAGCAAAGGTCAGTTTTATACCCCGGCGGAAGTCTCGCGCATTCTTGCCAAAGTGGTCGGCATTACCAAAGGCACTCCACAATACCAAACCGTTTACGATCCCACCTGTGGTTCCGGCTCGCTGTTATTAAAAGCCGCTAATGAAGCCAGTAAAGGTTTAAGTATCTACGGACAAGAAAAAGACGTGGCCACCACCGCACTGTGCCGTATGAATATGATTCTGCACAACAATGCCGATGCCGAGATTGCCCCTGGTGGTCACAGCACATTAGCTGAGCCAGAATTTAAGCGCGACAACAGTGCCTTAAAATCCTTCGACTTCGCTGTGGCCAATCCACCGTTTTCCTTCAAGGCATGGAATACTGGTTTTACACCCACAGACGATTTATACAGCCGTTTTGAATACGGCATACCGCCAGAAAAAAATGGTGATTATGCCTTTTTACTGCACATACTCAAATCCCTAAAAAGCACCGGTAAAGCCGCCGTTATTTTGCCCCACGGTGTGTTATTCCGTGGTAATGCCGAAGCCGATATACGCCGCAATCTGATTAAACAAGGTTATATCAAAGGTATTATCGGTTTACCCGCCAATCTGTTTTACGGCACAGGCATGCCCGCCTGTATTATTGTCATCGATAAAGCCGGTGCGAAAGCACGTTTAGAAAGTGAAGACAGCGGCATCTTTATGATCGATGCCAGCAAAGGCTTTATGAAAGATGGCCCCAAAAACCGCCTGCGTGATCAAGACCTGCATAAAATTGTTGATGTCTTTAACAATCAGCTCACTCAAAGCCGTTACAGTCGCATGGTCAAGTTTAGTGAGATTGCAGCCAGCGACTACAACCTCAATATCCCGCGATATATCGACAGTTCCGCCGCAGAAGACCTGCACGACCTTAGCGCTCATCTTTGTGGCGGCATACCCAATGCCGATATAGAAGCACTGTAACAATACTGGCAAGTATTCCCCAGCCTGCGCAAAACATTGTTTGCAGCAGATCGGGCAGGTTACAGCAAAGCCCTGGTTAAAGCGGCTGAGGTAAAAAACACTATACTCGAACATCAGGAGTTCAAACAATTTGCAGAGATCAGTTTGGCTTTATTCCA
>WTAG01000443.1 GCA_013139755.1 Methylomarinum sp.
ACTTTGGTTTTGTAACGGCATTTCCAGCATTTGATTGAAATCACAATCATATACATAGCCTTGCCAGTCTACGCTTAATAGACTTTTACACATGACCTGCTCTAGGTTAGCGGGTTGGTAGGATTGTTTCAGCAAGTTCATATAGTCTTCAAACTGGCCTTTTGCTAACAGTACCGCGCCAAAGCGTTGTATCGGCATATTGGTGATGGTAAACAGGTTATTGAATTGCAGATCGAAGTGCTGCTTTAAGAACGCTCGATAGGCTTGTTCTAATTGGCTTTGTGATGGCGGTAAGGCAATACCTTGTGGATTGAATACCAAGTTTAATACTAGTCCACTTTCTGCTTGGCCATAACCTAATTTGTTAAGTTTTTGTAAAGCTTTAATAGATGCTGAGAACACGCCTTTACCACGTTGAGCATCGACATTATCTTCCATATAACATGGCAGTGAAGCGATGACTTCTACTTGTTGTTCAGCCAAAAATTCGGCTGTGCCTTCATATCCTGATTCTACCAAAATAGTCGGATTACAGCGATTCATCACGTGCAGTCCCTGTTGTCTGGCTTGTTTTACCAGCCAACGAAAGTCAGGGTTCATTTCTGGCGAGCCGCCAGTTAAATCCAGGGTTTCGAGTTGGTATTTATCTGCAAACTGTAGCGCAGTCTCCATGGTCTCACGCGTCATTAGCTCAGTTCGGTTTGGACCTGCATTGACATGGCAATGGGTACAACTCAAATTACACAAATATCCCAGATTCATTTGTAAGGTACTTAATCTTCCTCGACTGATCTGCGGAAAGTCCGTATCAATAAGAAAAGGTTTAACGTCGCGCATATTTATATTATTTTTTTAATGTCAGGAATAATTTTCCAGAGATAAAGTATCCAGAAAACTAAGCAGTTGCTGTTGTTCAGGTACAGGATCAATTAAATTTAGCAAGGCATCACGTAATGAAATGAGGTCTTCTACTTCATCTACATCACGTAGAGAAACTAAAGTTTTAATATCTCCTACTTGCTCTATTTTGTTAAAGAATTGAGTCCCGGTATCCGCTTCGCTATAGCTTACACCTGTCCAAATAGTGTGTGGTATTTTGCAGTTCCCCCCAAACAACCAAAAGCCACCGTCAACACTCGGAGCAAAAGCTAACCGCGCTTGCTCATTATGGGGTAACCAGTTAGATGCAGTCAGAAGTTCTATGGCGGTCATTTGCGGAATATCAGCACCGACCAAGATGACAAAATCATGCTTAGCTAATAATGTTTGATAAATATGCGCCATCCGTTCGCCCAAACCGCCCTCGCCTTGCCATAAACAGGGTAAATCCTGCCAATAATCATGCGTTAATGCCGATTCTTCTGCTACCGCATAATAACTTGTAATATCATCAAGTTGACTTAATGCTTGCACCACAGAGGAAACAGAACGGGACGAGGCTAAGTGAAAAGCTTCCGCATTTTCCTGTCCTAGTTTAACGGCTAGACGGGTTTTAACCGGAGAAAGCCCAGGCGTTTTAACAAATACAGCTATCGCACCACTCATCCGTTAAACACCAATCGATGTTTAGCCTGACGCGTTAACACCCAGGTTAGCCAAATATGGCGAGTACTTGTTAACAACCAGCCATGTTGTTGATAGCGTCTTGCACTGGTTATTAGTTCGGCAGACAATTCTTTTAACGGTATATCTAACGCTTTTAATCGCACCACAAAGTCCAGATCTTCACCCACTGAAACCGTTTCATCAAATCCGTTTGTGTGCTCAAAAATAGATTTGTTAATAATAAATCCCTGATCGCCAAATGGCAGTCCAAAATAACGAGAACGAATATTAGCTGCCCAAGCGTTCAATCGTGTTTGTTTGGGGCCATCTTCGGCAAACTTTAATCTAAAATAAGCCATACTCTGTTCTCCGGATTTTATATAGGACTGTATAGTATCAATAACAGCTAAAGAAAATCGGGTATCGGCATGTAGAAACCAGATCAAATCACCAGTAACCTGCTTTGCACCGGCATTAAGCTGCTTGGCTCTACCTTGTTCTGACTGTATCCATAACGCATTATCAGGCAGGTTAATAGCTGAAGATTGCGCCTGACAAGCAGACAAGATGATTTGAATATCCTTACCGAATACTGCGAGTTCTTTTAGTAAATGTTGCCAGGCATTATCATCAGGACCGACTGGGATAACAATACTCAATTTGTCAAAATTTGCCGTAGACATTAGCAGCAAGCCGCACCTGATTCTAACGATGCACCGGTATTGGGTGGCGCACAATCAAATAAACCAAAGTGAGTCGATTTATCACCCATTAGCTGAAAGTGTTTTGCATAGCGACTGGAACCTAACATGTCATAAGTATTGCCACAGACACGTAAGGGTTTGCCGGTTTCAAAATGATGATGGTCGTCTAAATCAAAGGCGTGTAGGTGTTCTGATATTGTACCTTTATAAATAGCCAGTTGACCAAAGTCTTCACATCGATCTTCTAATGGCATTTTAAATGCCCTAATGGTGATTGATCTAAAATTAACCATGCCGATTTTTTCTTCTACTTCGGGGTCTTCCAGGGCTATGGGGCTTTGTTTTACCACACGTACATCGGGGCAACCGAGTTCTTGCATTATGCGACGAAAATCTTCCCAATACAGAGCACCGCCTAAACATTCACCTAATAATACCGGTTCAGTTTTTAGTGCTTGCGGGATGCGTCTATCTGAGTAAACATCAGAAAAATAGATTTCTCCACCGGGCTTTAGCACCCGTAAAATTTCTGACAAGACTTGTCTTTTATCAGGCGATAAGTTGATCACACAATTTGATACGACAAGATCAATCGAATTATCAGCAATACCCGCCGTCGCCAAATCTTCCATATAACCTTGCTTAAATTCGACATTAGATTTTGCATATCCGTAACGCTCAGCATGCCAGTCACAATGATCCTTAGCGACAGCAAGTTGTTCTTCTGTCATATCAATACCAATCACATGACCCGACTCACCCACTAAACGCGAGAGCAAGTAACAATCACGCCCTGTGCCACAGCCTAAATCTAATACAGTGCAACCTTCTAAAGCGGGTGGCAAAGGTGTTCCACAACCGTAATAACGAGCGACTACTTCTGGGTGTAAATCAGCAAGTAGAGGTCGTAAATGCAGTGGTATGGCATCCAAGGTACAACAAGCACTGGTTTTTAAATCTGCACTGGATTTAAGCACTTGGCCGTAATAGTTTTGTACCGATTCACTGATTGCAGTGTCACTCATATTTACTCCTGTATTTATTGGACACTGTGTGTCTTTATAATGTTGTTCTGTAGGATGGGCAAAGTGATAACGTGCCCATCTTTTATGCCTGATGGGCACGAAAAAACCTTTGCCCATCCTACACATTATTTAAAATTAACTACTACCCTAGCATACCCTATTCACTTGAATGCAAGGCCTTATCTAGCACCTGTTTAATACGTTCACGAGATTGCTCAGACAGCTTTGCAGACTCGGACAATAACGTTTGTCCGGCTTCACCTGCTTTTAGCATCAGCGTATGTAATCTATTCATATCTCTAGCATAATGTCTGCACAAACTACACATGGCAATATGAAGAGAAAAACCTATTTGCTCTCGCAGAGTCAATTCTTTATCCAGTTTTTTTGACGCTAAGTAGCTGGCTTCTTTACACGTTAACATTTCAAAAACCTCTACTGGTTAACCCAATTTATATCTAGACAATGACGTAGTTGTACCCTTACTCTCGACAACATGACCCAAAAATTATTCAGCGTTGAAATAGACATCACCTCACAAATTTCTTCACTGCTCATATCGTCGAATTCACGCAAAATAAACAATTGCGACATTCGTGATGGTAAACGCTCTACACATGCCTGTAACACCTGCATAAACTCTTCTTGTTCCATCGACTTTTCAGGCTTAGACCAGTTAGAAAAATCAACTTTCCAACTTCCTTTTTGATCGAAATAATCTTCCTCATCAACCAAGTGCTCATCAAATTCTTGCGTCTTTTCACGTGATGATTTACGAAAATAGTCGATAATTTTATGCTTCAGTATGCCTATCAACCAAGTTTGTTCAGATGCTTGACCTGCATAATTTTCTTTCGCTTTTAATGCGGCTAATAATGTATCTTGCACTAAATCTTCAGCAACTCCCGCGTCACGAACACGCGCAAACCCATAACGATAAAGAATATCCCCATATAATTTCAGCCATTGATCAGGTGGTGACAAGTCATGTGCCATCTTATTATTCTCTTTGTTTTTTAATTATTCCGTTCATTCTAAACATAGAGCGCATATTAATTCGACTTTTTTATATCGTCAGCCAATTACTCGACAGCATTAACACTCCAATCGTAAGACATATTTGCTTTAATTTTTAATTCAGGCAGATCAGTTTGATAGCGTTTAATAAATGCTGACACACCACCCATGGCATCAAAATCATCTTCAAACCAGTCAAATATTTTAGAAATACGAATGATCTTTTTCTCTATTTTTAAGCCTTTACCTTGATTATTTAAAAATTGTTTTGCTTGATCATTAAGCTGCTCATTAAGCTTCATCGCTGTATAAGGTTCATTCCTTAGATCGGGACAGCTGACCGACGCACACACTATCGCCAAATGTATCCGCGGCTCTCCCATAGCTCGCAAAACTTTATGTTCTATTTCGCCCAAAGAGACAGACTTACCGCCTAACATGCCTGCTGACTTATTCCATACTGGGCTGAACAAGCTACCGACATCTTTAATACTTTTTGTAGGCCAATGATCAGCCACCATTTTTAAAGCTAAAATATTATAAGCATTAATATAAAATGCCAGTTCTTCATTACGATTGGATAAATCATCTAATTTAAAATCAGCAAGCTGCTGATAAGCTTTATCTAAACGACCATTTGACTTAATCGCCTGATAATCAACAGCCATTAACTTTATGTTATTTTTTACGCTGGGGTTAACATGACCCAATACAGATTGATAGCTAGTCCAGTCAGGTTCGCTTGCTAGAACATTACCCGCTAAACAGATTAAACCTATCACCCATACTAAAGATATTTTTATGCTCATCTTAAATGCCTGCCAACACAGTTATCATTTTATCCAAAGTCCCCCAAATGCTTGCAAGATTTAACATCAGATAATTGCAATCATCATGCTATATACAAAGGCTGCACATAAAGCAGCACAAGGCAGTGTCAATATCCAAGAAAGCAGAATAGAGCCTATCATCCCTTTATGAGCATGACCATTAGCAACCCCAATTCCAAATAATGAGCCAATAGAGACATGTG
>WTAG01000035.1 GCA_013139755.1 Methylomarinum sp.
TTCATTGCTGCAGCGTGTAAGTCATGACCACTACGAGTAGCATATTGGCTGGTTAAACAGCGTTCCCATGTGCTTGTTTCTGGACCGAACCAGTAATGTGCGTTTGTAATGGTCAAGGCGATTTCTATTCCTTTGGGATCCATATCACTGAATACAATAATGTCTTTATTGTTACCTAAACGTTTTATTAAATCATAACAGGCATCAACTCTAGAACCGCTTTTATGATCACCTCGATAAATCCATAAGGCATCATGACAAAGTAGGGGAAGTTTGAAACTGCCACATAACTGCATAATCGCAAGATTTTCTACAACGATAATAGCAGCGTGATCAATTTGGCTGATTTTTGAGCCTAAACTCATAATGCCCGCACTAGGGATGTGTGCAGATTGTAAATCAATTGTCTTGTTATTGAGATGTAAAACACCGCTGGGACTATTGATTAAAACATGATCATGGCTAACCGCTTTATTAGCGAGTTTTTCATTGTCATGATATTTGGCTGTTTCTATGCGGTCAGCAGGGAGTTTATGGACAGAACAAGGATCAATATTTAGCTCTTTTTTGATCTGATTGCGTAAATTTTCTTTGTCTATGGCACTAAAAACTAATTTGTCGCCTTGCGTCCTTCCGCATTGATAGCGCTCCATAACATCGGCAGCCTCTGCACTTCGAGCTCTAACTGTTGTCATTCCACGCTTGCTGTTTACAAGTTTACTAATCCATTGGTACATTTTTTTATCCATTGGGTGCCTCAAATATTAATAAAGTAATTTATAATGGACATGCTTTTTTAACAATAAGTGTATTGTTTGTCGATAGGGAAATAGTTATGGAGGCTTATCATGAATCATAAAAATATTTTAATCGTTGACCATTACAGAAAACTGATGGCTGCCAAACGAGCTAATCCATCATGATATTAAACGCGATGAAAAAAAGTAGAGCAGACTAATGTCAAATAGGTTTGTTCTAAAAAACGAAAAATTCCCACCTTTATTCTTTTTTATATATTAAAAATCATTTTCAATTACCAGCCTACCTAGACTAAACTAGTCCCGTTTAAAAACGAATTATCAAACAAATTACCCTATATTTATCTCGCTCTGTTTCAATTTGAGGGTTATCTTCGTATAGGAAGAAGCTTTGTGGGATTAATCTCTCTGGCTGAGTGCTCTCTGCACATATTATGAATTATTTATTGGTTGTATATGTATCATCAAGGCGTTAAAAAAAACATTGTTCCTCGTCCGGCGGGGAAGAAGTCACATTTAAAAGATATAGATCCACTTTTAAATAAGATTTTTTCAACACGCGGTGTAACAGAAAATGAGCAATTAGAACGTACATTAGCAAGATTACCTTCACCCTGGCTGTTGTCGGGAATGGAGACAATGGTTGAGCATTTAATAACAGCAATACAGCAGCAACAGAAAATCACTATTGTTGCCGATTTTGATGCCGATGGTGCAACCAGTTGTGTGGTTGCTATGAAAGGGCTTAATTTATTAGGTGCAAAACATGTGTCTTATGTTGTTCCCAATCGCTTTGAATATGGTTATGGATTAACGCCCGAAATAGTCGAACTGGTCAAACAGCAAAAACCAGATGTGATAATTACCGTTGATAGCGGTATTTCCAGTATTGATGGGGTTAAAGTAGCTAAAGACTTTGGTATTAAAGTTTTAATTACCGATCATCATTTGCCCGGTGATGAATTGCCTGATGCAGATGCAATTGTAAATCCTAATTTGATTGATGATGAGTTTCCCAGTGGTAATATTGCGGGTGTAGGGGTTATCTTTTATGTGTTGATGGCTTTAAGAGGGCGACTACGAGAACAGCATTGGTTTGATAATCAAAATATTCCTCAGCCAAATTTAGCTCAATTATTAGACTTTGTTGCCTTAGGAACGGTTGCTGATGTGGTGGCTTTGGATCAGGTTAATAGAATATTAGTGCACCAAGGTCTATTAAGGATACGATCTGGGAATGCCCATGCGGGTATTAATGCCCTGATTGAAATTTCTAAAAAACAGTTTAATTCAATTTCATCATCTGATTTGGGCTTTGCATTGGGTCCACGTCTAAATGCTGCGGGACGTATGGATGATATGTCTTTAGGCATTCAATGTTTACTGACTGATGATGTGGCTTTAGCCAGGGATATGGCAGAACAATTAGATGATCTTAATAAAGACCGCAAAGATATCGAAGCGCAAATGAAACATGAAGCGATATCGTTGTTAAATGAAATGAAGGTGTTGGACGAAAAGCATTTACCTGCTGGTGTTTGTCTGTTTGAAAAATATTGGCATCAAGGTGTGATTGGGATATTAGCCTCCAGAATTAAAGACCGTATACATCGCCCTGTTGTTGCTTTTGCCTCTGCTGAGAACGGTGTGATTAAAGGTTCTGCTCGTTCAATTCCGGGTGTGCATATCCGAGATGTACTCAGTGAAATTGCCGCTGCTCATCCTAATATTCTTAGTAAGTTTGGTGGCCATGCGATGGCAGCAGGCATGACTATTCAAATGCATGATTATCCTGTTTTTGCCCTGGCTTTTGATGAGGTAGTGGCAAAGCATTTAGATCGGGTGGATCTTGAGCAAAAGATTTATTCAGATGGTAAGTTATCTGAAGAAAACATGACATTAGAGTTTACAGAGCATCTAAATAACGCGGGGACATGGGGGCAAGAATTTCCAGAGCCTACATTTGATGGTGTGTTTGATGTGATTCAATGTCGAATTGTAGGGCAGCAGCACCTTAAGTTTGTACTCCGTTTGCCTATGAGTGAGTTGTTAATAGATGCCATCGCTTTTTTTGTAGAAAAACCGGAGAATTGGCTGGGAACTCGATCTATAAAGTCAGCATACAAACTAGATGTTAATGAATACCGTGGAAATAGAAGTGTTCAGTTGATGTTGCAGTATATTGAAAAAATAATATGAAAAAAATCAGAATTATTGGCTTGGTTATGATGCTTGTGATGAGTTTTTTATCACATGCTCAATTAATATCAATAGAACATATTGAGACTGACCATCAGAATATTGAAATTGGACTGGTTTTTGATAAAACGACTGAATATAAGGCTTTTTTACTTAAGGCGCCTAATCGTTTAGTTATCGATTTTAAGAACTCGCTTTTGCTTGAAAATATACCTACTGACTCTATTGCCCCTGTGTATATCGAAAGCATACGAATGGCTAGTAGAAATAAACAAGATTTAAGGCTGGTTGTTGATTTTAAAACTGGGGTTGAGGTTGAGCAATATGCGCTTATACGTGATGGATCGGATGAAAGGCGTTTGGAATTAAGCTTATCAATAAATAAAGTTTTAAAAAAAGACTCAGCTACTGCTTCCGGTAATGCAGACTTAAGCCTCTCACATACAAGTCCGGTTGCATCATCAAATGATCTGGATGATTTATTGTCAGGTTGGGATATTTCAGGAAAATTAAGTATCGAAGAGCTTGGTTTTTTTCATAACCCTCTCGATTCTCGTCAACACAATAATTACATCTCGGGGGCTTTTGAACCTGAAATTTATCGTGAATGGGATAACGGAAAGCAAAGTTTTACTTTTGTGCCTTTTTATAGATATTCACAGCATGATAATAAACGCACACATTTCGATATCAGAGAATTAACATGGCTGCTAGCTGAAAATAACTGGGAGTTGCGTGTAGGTATTCGTAAGGTTTTTTGGGGGGTGGCAGAAGGTTTGCATCTGGTAAATATTATCAATCAAACGGATCTTGTAGAAAATACTGATACTGAAGATAAGCTGGGGCAGCCAATGATTAATTTGGCATTGATACGTGATTGGGGGACTGTTGATTTATTTGTGTTGCCAGGTTTTAGAGAGCGAACATTTCCAGGCGTAGAAGGGCGGTTAAGGACGTTTCCTGAGGTTAGAGTGGGGGATGCTGTTTATGAAAAGCATGGTGTTGAGAAGCATTTAGCATTTGCAGCACGATGGTCTCATGTTATTGGTGATTGGGATTTGGGTTTATCGCATTTTTATGGTACGAGTCGAGAACCGGTTTTTAACGCAACCATTTCACCGACAGGTTCTTTGCATTTAATCCCTTATTACCAGTTAATTAACCAGACAGGTCTCGACCTTCAGCTAACGTATGAGGACTGGATATTTAAACATGAAGGTATCGTCCGCTCTGGGCAGGGGAAAACATTTTATGCCACCTCAACAGGTGTTGAATACACACTGTTTGATCTTTTTAGGACAGGGCTGGATTTAGGTGTTGTGGTTGAATATATGTATGACACGAGAGGCGAGGGAAATTTTTTAGCACCATTTCAGGATGATATTTTAACCGCATTACGCTTTGCTTTTAACGATGAGCAAAGTGCTGAGGTTTTAGCGGGTGTTATGTTCGATAGAACCAATAATGCTAAATTTTATAATATTGAAGCCAGTAGGCGATTGGGAGATAGCTTTAAGGTTGAGATGGAAATGCGTTTATATAGCGGTGCACCAGTAAAAGATCCCTCCTATATATTTCGTGAAGATGATCATGTTCGATTGGACTTGAGCTATCATTTTTGATTAAACAGAACACACTAGAAGTGTCAGTATTTTTTACAAAAATACATCTCGCTTAAATATAAAATATATCTTACAAAATTAAACTATTGAAAACATAGCGAGATAGATTGGCTTGGTGCAGTTATTGCCTGAGATTAATAAGGTCTAATTATTTTCACTAACAACAGGTTTTGATATGAAAATGAGATTTAAAATAGCAAGTTTTTTTGTTATTTTACTGCTTTTTCTTGTTACTTTTAAAGACAAAGACACAGGTTTAATCGAGTTGATTAATCAGGAATTTAAGACTACACCAACATCTTCTGGGCATGCTAAATTTGATTTATTAGATGCCACACAGTTTACTGATTTGATGTATCCCTGGTTAGGCTTTCCTGTGACGGTGTTATCTGAAGAGCAATTGCTTGGTGGTGGAGATCATACAGGCATTCCTCCTGATGAACTTAAAGTAAAAAACGCACTCATTCAATTTAAAGATAAAAAAAGAATAATATTGAATCTTCCTAGCTATCAGATAAAATCTGATAAGAAAGAAGATGTTCTGGCCGCACTTCATATGAAATGGTATTTACAAGTTATTCAATATGTACGGGATGTCTTGCCCGATGCGGATATAGGGATATTAGACTTACCTTATTCTCCATGGACTGCTTTAAAGTCAAAAGCGAATATATCAAATTACCAGCAAGTTATTGAGTATTTAAAGCCAGTGATAGATGCGACAGATACCTTGTACCCGATGTTTAAAATATTTAATTATGATGAGAATGATTTGTCTTATTTGATGGGGGTTCAATTGTATACGGCAAAAGTTTCGGGTAAACCTGTTTACCCCGTTTTGTCGCATAAAAATATAATAGTGCAAGCAGGAGATGAGAGTAAATTTATTCCTGTTAATTTGATAAAACAGCAATGTAAATTTGTGCGAAAGAATGCTGATGGTATGGTGTGGTGGTCAGCAAAACAAGAAACGTGGGAAAATCATTGGTATGACGCTGTTTCTACAGACTGTTTTTATTAATTAAACAATCTGGGGCACAATAA
>WTAG01000668.1 GCA_013139755.1 Methylomarinum sp.
GATCCCGATTTTTATAGTCATTATCCCGTGCTCACATCGCGCCCAAAAATAGTAAAAAATATAATGTGCATAAGCAGTGGAAGAAGTATCCACCAATATACATTTTCTTGGCCAGACCAAATTTTATATAAAACGAATAGATGGGTGAGAATCAAGATCCCCCATGTCCCCATCGCTAAATAAGTTAAAGGCGGCGCATGAGAAGTATTGAAATTATTTAGCCCAAAACCACCTGGAAGTAGTGCCCAAAGCATTCCAAGCAAGAGTACAAAAGTACTGACAATATTGATGAACAGTTGCATTAATAAATTTCTCCGATATAAACAGTCAAGTATTGGACTATTGATGCCACTTTGATGTTTAACGGTGATTCTACCTGAGTTTTCTGATGAGTTGCCCGGTTTTTGCCACAATTGATCACTAAATTGCCCTTATTTGCACTCTATATCTCCCATCTTAGTTGTTGTAATGGAACCGTCATTAACTAAGAGGGCTCCTGTTAATTTCATTAAAGAATTAATGCGAGCCCTCTAAACGAGGGAGAACATCATGGCCACATTTATCGAGTCATCAGTAAAAAGTAATTTGCTATCAAGTCTAGCGAGCTGTGTAGGATACAGTTTAGTAGTGGGGACGGTTGTAAGTATTGCACTAATGAGTTTAGTGTTATTTTCTTCAGCAGCTAATGCTGCAGCGGCAGAATCAGAAACTAGCTTGGAATCTATTCGCCACATTAATGATCTTTCATCAGGTCAATTAGTATTTCGCCATGCTGATGGACATTATCTAGCTAGCCCGAATATAGGTACCGATGTTGAGATTCAAGTTAATGGCTTGCTGGCACGGGTTCAAGTGAGTCAAACATTCACTAATCCGACATCATCATGGCAAGAAGGTATTTATGTTTTTCCTTTGCCTGAAACAGCGGCAGTGGATCATCTGCAAATGAAGGTGGGTGACCGTATCATTGTTGGTGAGATCAAGCCAAAAGACGAAGCTAAAAAAATATACCAACAGGCTAAAGAATCAGGTAAACGGGCAACTCTTCTAGAGCAACAGCGCCCTAATATATTTACAAGTTCAGTGGCGAATATTGCACCTGGAGACAGCATTACTATTACGATCGAGTATCAGCAAATGGTGGCTCAAGTTGATGATGACTTTAGTTTACGTTTTCCTATGGTTGTGGCTCCTCGATATATTCCTGGAAAGATAGTAAATCAAATTGAGCAGGTAACGGAGGTTAATGGTGCCGGCTGGGCGATGAATACTGATCAAGTGGCAGATGCTTCTCAGATTACACCGCCTGTAATAGCAGATATGGATTTACATAATCCTGTTGAACTTAAAGTGACTTTAGCAGCAGGCTTTCCAGTAGAACATATAATTAGTCGCTACCATGAGATTGAAAATATTGAATTGAAAGATGGTACTCGAAAAATTTCATTAATGGGCGTTGTTCCTGCTGATCGTGATTTTGAATTAGTATGGCGAGCAAAATCACAATTTACCCCGCAAGCAGCCTTATTTAAACAGCATAAAAACAATCAAGATTATGCGATGGTTATGTTGATGCCACCCAAGCAAATGAACACCGAAAGTATTGCTCGTGAAATGATATTCATTGTTGATACGTCAGGATCAATGGATGGCACTTCAATCATACAAGCGCGTAGTGCACTGTTATATGGATTAGATCAGCTACGACCACAAGATAGTTTTAATATTATTCGTTTTAGTGATGATTTAGAAAGTGTATTTGAACAAGCACAATTAGCCACAGCCACTAATTTAGATATTGCTCGTGATTTTGTAAATTGGCTCCGTGCAAATGGAGGTACAGAAATGGCACCAGCATTGAAATTGGCATTGACTAGTGAGCAAAACACAAAGGGTATTCGTCAAATCATGTTTCTAACAGATGGCAGTGTTGGCAATGAAGATGAGTTATTTGGCTTAATCAAGCGACACTTAGGAACAAGTAGATTATTTACCGTAGGGATTGGCAGCGCACCAAATAGTCACTTTATGCGAAGAGCAGCAGAATATGGTCGTGGAAGTCATAGCTATATCGGTGCAGAGTCAGAAGTAAGACAAAAAATGCAGGATTTATTTACTAAATTAGCACATCCTGCAGTAACCAATATCACGCTTGATTTACCAAGAGGGACGGTAATAGAACAATGGCCTCGCGTGATACCAGATTTATATTTGGGTGAACCAATATTAGTGACTATGAGAGCGGATGAGTTACCCGATAATATTACGATAAAAGGGTTGTTAGGTACGACTGAGTGGGAAACAAATGTGGCACTGCATATCGGAGCAGAATCAGATTTGGTTTCAACTTTTTGGGCACGCCGTAAAATTGAAAGCTTGATGGATGATTATCGTACACAATACCAACGTGAAGATATTAAGGATGCGATTGTGAACGTGGCGTTAGCCCATCATTTAGTCAGTAAATTCACCTCACTGATTGCTGTTGAGCAAACACCCGTTCGCCTGACAGAAGATGAGCTAAAATCAAAAGCCATCGCCAGCAATATGCCTGCAGGATGGAAGCTGGGGCAGTTACCACAAACGGCAA
>WTAG01000110.1 GCA_013139755.1 Methylomarinum sp.
GCTGAAGGTGTTGAAACAGATGAGCATGGTCTGATGCTACTTGTTATGGGTTGTGAAAAAGCCCAAGGCTACGGCATTGCCAGACCTATGCCAGCAAGTGAAGTTTCTGACTGGTTAACTAACTATATTCCAAATGAACAATGGATAGCTTATGGCAACAAAACTTATAACATAAAAGAAAAAAAGATTATGTTGTTCAGGCTTGCTACTAATTACTGGTTCAATAAATTCGAAAATGCATTATTGGCAACACCTGATAGTATCGGTAATTGGCCTATAATTAAGCATACGAAATGTCACCACGGTGCTTGGATTATGCGAGAGAGGAATCAGCAGCTCTTTGATGAAAGCTGGTTAGATAAACTTGACCAAATTCATAATTTGATGCATCAGCTAGCACATGACTTGATGAACAAATATCAAGCAGGAGATGTTAGTGTTGCCAGAGATGGCTTAAGTGAACTACGCATAATTTTTGAAAAAATGAATATGGTTTTGGAACAATTTGAATAATGGGGGAAGTTATACCAATCCCAATAAATAATCACTGTAATAATCGTCATTCCCGAAATCTTTAATCGGGAATCCATGCGTACACTATAGATTCCTCTCAAACCATGCAGGAATGACGATTTCTCTTAGGCGTATGAGTTTAAGTATAAATCTATTACAATTCGGACTGTTCGTTTTGCCCCTGTCAAAATATGATATTTCTTTTTTATCTTCATGCGCTTGAAACCACTCTAGTGAATTTCTTTGAGATGTTTGGCTTGTTTATTTTCTGGATAAGGCTCTGTGCGGAGACATTCAACGTTATTGCTTGCAAGTGCAGAAGGCAAAGTATGAGGAAACATCAAACAGGATTATTACTATCAATAAAGAGGCACTCTAGCGGGTACTTTTCTTGAACATGTCTCATTAGGTTTAATATTCCACCTTTTTCGGTGGCAGCATGGCCTCCCGCAAACATATGAATGCCATTTTCCTGGCTTTCGTGCCAGTCATGTTCTGATATTTCACCTGTGATATACGCATCTAATCCTGCTTGATGTGCCAGTACCCAATCGCTGTTTGCACCACCGGTAATAATACCGACAGACTTAATCATTTGGTTCTTATCGGGACTTGCTAAAATGATGTCATGCTCAAGTATAGTTTTTAATTTTGTGCGTAATGAGTCAGCGGATATTGGATTAGAAAGTATGCCTTTTATACCTGTAGGGCTTCCTTTGTAATCGCCAAAGGAAGCTTGTTGTTTGCATACGATAAGTGATCCAAGGGTAGCTGCATTACCTATCTTAGGGTGCGCATCCAGAGGTAAATGATAGGCAAATAAGTTAATGTCATTTTGGATTAATGGCTTGATACGTTTAGCAAAACTCCCCGTTAATGTTCGGGCTCCATGAAACCCCCAGAACAAACCGTGGTGCACCACTAAAGCATCAGCGTTTAAATCAATAGTCTGTTCAATTGAATCACGGGTGGCCGAAACCGCAAAGGCTACTTTGTTAATCTGTTCAGCGCCTTCAACTTGTAAGCCATTAGGGCAGTAATCACTGAATGATTTTGGGGAAAGTAAGTCGCTGAAAAAGGTTTCTAAGTCTTGTCTGTGCATTATGGATAGGTTAATAAAGTATGTGTAGTCTTGATGCTGCAAAGCGGAATCAAGGGCTTGAAGGGTAAAAAACCTTGATTGCACTTTGTTACATCAAGGCTACTAATAATTTAACTTAGCTTGGGTTTAGCATAAGGTATTGTTGCCAAATCACTTTAAAGGTTTCGGTTAATGTGGGGTCATTTGATTTTACTCGTTTTGAGACTTCATCCACTAAGAGCCAGTCACCCTCATCAATTTCATCGACATTAAGGCTAAAAGGGCCGTTATGTTGACATTGATAGACTTGAATAAACTCCATGCCTAATTTTGGCGTGGGGGAGAGTTTAAATAAAGGCTGTAATGTGTTTTCTATCTGTACCCCTAATTCTTCTTCTGCTTCTCTCACAGCACTAGGTGTGTAATCTTCACCTGCATCGACATGGCCGGCGGCTGAAGTATCCCAAAGTCCTTTATTAAGATCTTTTTTCATGGATCTTTTTTGTAAAAATAGTTTGCCTTGATCATTAAATACCAAAATATGCACGGCACGATGGCGTAATCCAGAGGCATGTATTTTATGTCGGGGCTGGGTGTCTAAAATTTGATCGTATTGATCTACAACAGCGAGTAATTCAGTATTCATATTTAGGGGCGTTATGTGGTGTAATGTAATCACTTTCAATTACTGTGAAAATATACTACACGATGGCAAGAAGAAGCGAACATAGTCAGGAAGAAATTAAGGAAATGGTGCTGAAAGCAGCGGAAGTGATCGTTGTTGAGGAGGGGTTTTCAGAGCTAAAAGTACGCAAAGTGGCTATGGAGATTGGCTATACCGTGGGTAGTATTTATATGGTCTTCGATAATATGGCTGATTTGATTATGCATGTTAAAGGCAGAACATTGGATGATATTGCTGAGCAATTAAAAGTAGTGATTAATGATGCTAATGCCGAACAAACCATTGTTCAACTTGCAAAAACCTACCTAAGCTTTGCCAGTCAGAATTTTAATCGCTGGCGTATGATTTTTGAGCATCAGTTAGCGGAAGATGCAGTGGTGCCTGATTGGTATC
>WTAG01000473.1 GCA_013139755.1 Methylomarinum sp.
CTGACAATCCTGCCAGCGCTACAATGCACAGGGCATGTAAGCGTAATCGTTTATTACATTTTGGGTTCATTGTGTAGCGTCCTCTGTAAAGTAGATTGAAGTTGTATGTGAGTATGGGTACATATGCGTTAGATTATTTTAAATAAAACAACACCGATTCTATGGTTTCTAAAAGGGCAACAAAACTAGGGCGTTCCCCGTAACCGTATAGGGGCAACCCTAGAAAATGTGAGAATAATAGGAGGTAGAGACAATCATCTCTAATATAGATTTTTTCTAAAATGCTAAAATAACTAAAATTTTCACAACAGATACATGGAGATATGCAGTACCAGATGATAGGGTGATGGATAATTACTGAGCAACCAATAAATGCACTGTTAAGGCTGGTTTTCTGGTGTAAATATACGCGTATGCAGTTTGCCTCTTTTCCAGAATTTCCCCTGTATTCCACGTTGTTTTCGTCATATGTACTATCCTAACTTGATGTGTTTCTATTGAATTTTCTTATAATAGGAAACGTCAGAATATTAAAATGTGTATTTCGTTCTACATAGTGTTTGATATTTAGCTAAATAAAAATTAATAAGGACATGTCCATTGTTATGGACTAGCTAGAATGAATAATCGTATATGCCTGAGAACAACCCAAAAATAAATAAAAGACGATCTCTTGATATCCTGTCTGAATTGACACGTCTGACCTATGCATCGGTTCCGACGTCATTGCTCGCGGTTTTAATCAATAGTTCCATTCTGGGTTTCATGCAATGGGACGTCGTCTCGCATACGACTATCCTCATCTGGTTTGCGGTTACCAACGGTTTATCGTTGTCTCGGCTATGGCTTTTCATAAAATTCCGCAAGCTTGATTCGGAGCAGCCTGTTGCTTCAGGCTGGTATCACTTAACGGTTGCAAGCGGAGTCGTGTCTGGTGCAACTTGGGGAGCTGCGGCAATCTGGTTGTTTCCTACTGAAGACATTGTGCATCAGACGTTTCTGGCTTTTGTGCTTGCGGGTATGTGTGCTGGCGCAGCTAGCACACTCTCACCGATCATCCTGTCATTGATCGGCTTCTTACTTATGACTATGGTACCGCTCATAGTGCAGTTCCTGTTGGTCGGTACTCCAATTGCATACGCTATGTGCGTGATGTCTGTCCTGTTCATGATGATGATTATGACCGCTGCAAGGCGGCTGAACATGACTTTAAAAGAATCTGTCGTGATGCGGCATGAGCAAGAATTATCAAAAGAAGTTATCTTTCGCCAGGCTCAGTTCGATGAGCTAACAGACCTTCCTAACCGACGCATGATCATGAAAAGGCTGAAGCAGGATCTGTCTCATGCGGTTCGGCATAATCATACCGGCGCCATGCTGTTTCTTGATCTAGACCACTTTAAAACGATTAATGATTCACTTGGGCATGCGATTGGCGATGAACTGCTCAAGGAAGTCTCTAAGCGTATCCAGAAGCGTTTGCGGGATGAGGATGTTGTCGGACGACTTGGTGGAGATGAGTTTGTCATCATTATGTCAGAGGTCGGTGATACACAGGATGAAGCCTCTGCTAACGCTCAAGACCTCGCCGAAGGAATCCTGAATCTGTTCGCCGATCCATTTATTGCCAAAGGCCATGAACTGCATATCGCTGCCAGCATAGGTGTTGTGTTATTCCCGCTAGCAGATTATTCACCTGAGGATCTGTTGCAGAAATCCGATGTTGCCATGTACGAAGCGAAGGCTGCAGGGCGAAATAAGATTCGCTTCTTCCTGCCTGAAATGCAGCATGCCGTTGATAACAGAAGGATCATCGAGAAAGGTTTACGTCAGGCGTTGAAAAATAATGAGTTTGTATTGCATTACCAGCCTCTGGTGGATATAGATAGCAAAATGTTTGCAGTTGAAGCACTGATACGCTGGAAGCACCCGGAAAGAGGCCTGTTACCTCCGGATGAATTTATCAGTATCGCTGAGAAATGTGGTCTGATTATTGCGATTGGCGACTGGGTCCTGAAAACGGCCTGTCAGCAATTGATGATGATACCGGATAAAGACCTGAAGATTAGTGTCAATGTAAGTCCGCGCCAGTTCGTAGAAGCTAATTTTGTCGATAAAGTGAAATCCATCTTTGCGGAAACGGGTATCGACCCCACCAGAGTATCGTTGGAAATTACTGAAGGTATGATATTGAGTAATATGGACAAGGCAGTCATCAAGATGAAAGATCTGTCGGCCATTGGCGTCAGTTTGTCGATCGATGACTTTGGAATAGGATACTCTTCACTGGCTTACCTTAAACGCTTTCCGGTGAAGCTATTGAAAATCGACAAGTCGTTTGTACGTGATATTAATATTGACCCGAACGATGCCATTATTGTGGAAACCATTATCTCCATGGCCAAGCACCTGAGGATGGATGTGATTGCAGAAGGCGTCGAAGATGAACTTATGCTAGCCGCATTAAAGCGTAAGGGGTGTCATAAGTTTCAGGGTTATTTCTTTGGCCGGCCAATGCCGATTGAAGAATTGCAGCATGATCGTTGGGGGCTGGGGGTCGGTTAGATGTTAGAAACTATTGAACCAGTAAACCGTAAGCGACCAAAAACATAGGAAATAATCGGGGTTAGAGAGCAATATATTTTTAATATATAGAGTGCTTATTCTGATGCCAGTTGTTGGCTTTACTAAAAGGTGGCGGGAATTATGAAATACATCCGTGTATTTCACCCCTTCGGAGTCGTGCAAAGAACGCACGTTAAAATTCGTTCCAGACGAATTTTTGAACCCGATATGAGGGGTAATGCAATCTATAGGTTATGCCCCTCAATACCCCTTGGTTTCTTTTATTTTCCCCAAAAAATGCCCCAAGACTTAGCTAAATTTTCTTATTAATAATTTGAGTTTATACGTAGTAGTAATTACTAACGCGAACGTTCGTGAAATTAGTATATTGGGCTTACTTATCTTAATTACTATTGAAACTTATGACTTCTGCTTACACCACA
>WTAG01000593.1 GCA_013139755.1 Methylomarinum sp.
CGGTATTACTTGCCGTTACTTTACAAACAGCCAGTGCGGTTTGGGTAAAACGTATTAACGCAAAACTTCCCGCGACAACCCAAGTAACCGGCGGATTATTATTTGCATTACCCGCTTATATGTTCACATGGATAGTGTTTGACAATGCCCAATGGCCAGAGCACTTACCACTCATTAACATCGCGTCAATTGTTTATTTAGGCATCATAGCAACTACAATCGGCTTTGTACTTTATTACTATGTGTTAATTCATTTACCGGCTACCACAGTTGCAATGATTCCCATGATTTCGCCTGTACTGGCGCTCTATCTGGGACATACCATTAACAATGAACCTTTCACCTTAAAAATAGCAACAGGCACCGCATTAATCCTTACTGCGTTAATTATACATAATTATTTTGACAGAATTATTAAAGCTATAATTAAACGCCAACAATCATTTTAAGACCTGTACAATTGCGCGGTATTGGTTAAACAATGTGTTTAAAATTCATTTCAGCATCCATCATCAAAACAACACCAGCACAGTCAAACTTGTAAGCTCAGCTTTATTTTCTAATTTCCTGCCTTTAAAAATGACATTATCTAAATTAGAGCATGGAAAAAACCATTGTGTTTGGTTTTTCCAACAGCTATTTGATTGACCATACCGTGTTAGATTTTATCAATGAATTCAGCAAGATTAATGACTACGGATGATAAAAAACTAGTGTTTTCAGGCTACAACATTTTAAATTCAATTACCTGTATAGCTAAAACCATTTAATAATCCTAACCAAATGGATACTTACAAAGTGCTTTAGCTATTGAGAATCACCCTTACCTATTAGTAAATCAATCATCTTATAAAACTGTTTCACATCGATTGGTTTAGTTAAGTAATCTATAAATCCAGCGTCCAACCCTTTTTTAACATCTTTTCGAGTGGCGTTAGCACTAATGGCTACCGCAGGAATATTTTTTAGGTGTTCATAAGTTCGTAAGCGGCTCAACAATTCGTAACCATCCATTTCTGGCAAATTAATATCGAGTAAAATAAGATCAGGTCGATGAGCTTGAGCTATATCCAGTGCCAATAACGGGGAAGGTGCGCTAATTAAGTTGATATTAGTACGCTTCTTTATCAGTTGCTCAATTACTTTTAAATTAGCAGGGTTGTCTTCAACATACAAAATCAGAGCATTTTGATCAGGTAAAGTATTTAAAGAAGGTGTTTCAATCAATGTTGTTTCATCTGGTAAAACAGTAATTTCCTCAATCAGATCAAGTTCAATCCAGAAGGTACTGCCAAGACCAGGGGTGCTAATGACACCTATTACCCCTCCCATCAATTCAACTAGACGTTTGCTGATAACCAAACCGATACCCGTCCCTTCAACTGTACTAAATTCAGAATCTAGCCGCTCAAATGGTTGAAACAGCTTCTGCTGCTGATCACTAGATAGCCCTTGACCAGTGTCAGTAATCAGAATCCTTAGCCGTTTATCATTAGTTTTTTTGGCTGTTAAAGTAACATTTCCCTGTTGACGATTATACTTAATAGCATTGGACAAGAGATTTAGCAGCACTTGCTTTAATCTAACGTTATCAGCGCGCAGATAATAATCCAGTTTTGGACTAATACTATTAAATATACTAATTTGGCCTTGCTCTGCCAAAGGGTTTATTAAGGCAAAGCATTCATTAAGGACTGTACTAAAATTAACGCTTTCCATTGATATCTTGAGCTCACCCGATTCTATCTTGCTTAAATCCAGAACCTCGTTGATTAAATTCAATAAGTGATTCCCTGCATTAAGAATTTCTTTAATACCTTCTCTTTGCTCCAGAGTTAAGTTTTCTTCATCATTCATATCCAATAACTGCCCAAAACCTAGAATTGCATTCATGGGGGTGCGTAACTCATGACTCATGGAAGATAAAAATTGGGATTTTGCTTCATTTGCTTTCTCAGCATTATGCCGTTCGGCCTCAACATCTTTCACCAAAAGACGAAGTTTTTCCGTCATTAATTTCTCTGATTCATATAAACCATTCATTTCAGTCTTATGGCTGTGCATCTTATCGCGCATAGTTTTAAAACCAGCAATAACCTCTCCCACTTCATCATTCGTATATTCAGGGAGTTCATAACTATAATTCTGTCTGGCAAGTTGCATAAAGGCCAGATTGAGTTTTGCCAATGGACTAGTAATCTTCTTTTCAATAAAAAACAGAATAATTATCAATAAAAAGAATAAGGTGAAAAGTACAGCCAATATATTTCTATACAGTTGTAGGCGTAATTCTTCCAGTTCATTTGAAATATTGCTGATGAGACTTAACTTCCCCAGTTTTTCATCTAAAAAAACAACATCTGTCTCAATAAAAACCTCACCTTGAGACAATTCTGATTTTTCAGCTATTAATGGATATACCATCAGGCCTTCTTCAGTCACCAAGGTAAGGTTTTTCCAGCCGCTGTTTTCGGCTTGTTGACTGTCTAACAATTCATATAAAGCGGCATATTGTCTCTTAAGCAATGGCCCAACAACGCCGATTGACAGCGTTTGCAAATGCTGCTGAGAAGTTTTTTTTAGCAATGAAACAGCCTGTTTTTCCATCGCAGGTATGGCATAAAACAGAAAAAAAGAAAACAGGATAAAAGAGGAAATAAAAGCAATTAAAATGCTTTTTCCACGCAATCCTAATTTAAACTTAATCTTTGACATAAAAGGGTTCTAAACCCATCTCTTTTAATGGTTGATAATCTCCTGCACTCGCGGCAACAGGTTGTTTCATCGGAATTTTTGCCAAAAGTGCTTGTTGCACAGGATCATTTTTCATTTCTAAAAAAGCTCGCGTTACCTGAGCAATCACTTCTTTTGGAACGCGAGGATGCGCACTGATTGGGTGTGGCGCTATGGATTGGGTTTTATAGATAATATTGAGTGAACCCTGAACATTAGGTTTCTGGTTTTTGAAAGAGCGTAATACCCCCCCACCTGCTGAAGCTTGATTAAGGGCTACATTTAAATAAACCGATGAATGCGTACCCACGTAAATCGGTTTAATAGAAACCCCATGCAACCTCTTTAACTCTGCACGCATCAACAATGAGGCACCTAAAGCATTGGGGGATGGAAATGCCACCCGTTTCCCCTCAAGTTGAGAAATCTCTTTAATACCACTGTCTTTACGAACGACTAAAACACCATTTAGTTTTCGAACATTGTCTCTTACCAAGGGCAGGTATCCTTGTTTTTCAAAGGCAACAAGGGAATGCCAAGGATTCATATAAGCAAAGTCATAACTCCCCTTACCAAACTCTCTTTCAAATTCTGATATAGACTCTGTCCCCAACATTTTAAAAGTATGACCCGTTTTTTGTTCTAGCACTTTAAATATTGGTTTCCATATTGCATAAAGCTGACGTGCTTCAAATTGTGGCACTACCCCGAAGCTATATTCAGCCGCTTGCACTGGAATGATTTGTAATAAACAGAATAAAATGATCGCTAATTTTACTTTCATTTTTTTAAACTCGTTTTGATTAAAAAATAGTACACCACCCGACAAAACGAGCTCAAAATTTAACTGTTTCTTGTACCTAATCGTCGCTGGTACCAAAAACAAAGCCTTACATTATTCAATCACCACCTCATCAGTCATAGAAATTCGTGACAAACGTTGCATTAATACTGCCCAATCTACCTGTGGATTATACCCGACTACATCAATCCTTGGTATTCCCCCACCTTTAATAATGTAATAACCCTGTTCAGCTGCCTCCACCCCCATTAACTGACAAACACCATTATGCAGATAACAGCCAAAACCTAAGCGGTCATAGCCAAAGGTATCAAAAAAACGCAAAAAGCCTTTAGAGATAACATCAGCCGCACCACCACCGCCTATACTGGCTATATTTTGTACTGCTTTTTGGCTGATTCTATGTCTTGAATCATCATTATCAGGCGTACCCAGCCAGGCATAAAAAGTCACCGGCGACCAGTTTTCTAAATATAAACCCTTAACAAAGCCAGACACTCGTCCCTCCATTGCCCCCATTTTAAATTTTTGGGTCAGTGCATATAAATCCAGGTTATCTAATTCCATATCCATGTGAAATTTTGCAAAATCGCTAAACATACCTGATGAGGCTAATTGTTTTATCTTGATAGTGCCATCAAACACATTCACTTTTAGCCCACCCTTAACCGTCAATGTCTTATCTTTATAATCCACACCCGGAATGCTGCCACTAATATTACCGGATAAAGGTGTCCATTCTAAGGCAGCAGATAATTGCTCTAATGATAAATCATGGATTGCACCAGAAAAATACACTGTAGGTTCATCAGTTGTATCCTTATGCCAATCAAATTTATTAATATCCAGCACGCCGCCCAATAAAGGAATACGGCTTTTTTCTAATAAGGTAATCCTTTTATTCAGCAACAAAAATTTAAGCTCTCCTGCTTCAATAGGAATGACTTTAACTTTCAGTTTATCCCAGTGCATATAAGATGGCTTGCTCGCAGCTTCTGTGTTTGACCAATTCAACTCACCTTTTGCTTGTTCTAT
>WTAG01000545.1 GCA_013139755.1 Methylomarinum sp.
GTTTTTTGGGGTTATTGGTTTTTGTAGTGCTTGGCGTGATAACAACCATTATTATTCAATCCAGCGATGCAACTATGGTGCTGATTATTACTGCATTGGCATCGTCACAAGTAACGTATGAAAACTCACTTGCCTTAGCTGTTGGAGCTAATATTGGTACCACAGTGACCGCTGTTTTAGGGGCTTTAAGTGCCAATATCAAAGGTAAGCGATTGGCGGGGGCTCACTTAATCTTTAATCTGTTTACAGCCATCGTTGCCATTGTTTTGATGGATCAATTTATCTGGGTTGTTGATAGGTTTTGTGTGCTGGTGGGTATTGCTGCTGATGATTACACGCTTAAATTAGCGGCATTTCATACCTTGTTTAATGTCATCGGTATTAGTGTCATGTTGCCCTTGGTACAGCCATTAGCTAGATTGTTGGAAAGACTGTTAGTTGATACCACTGGTGCGCTAGATAAGCCCCGTTTTTTAACGCAATCGGCATTACAGTTTCCAGAAACTGCCGTTGAAGCAGTTAGAAATGAAACAGAACATTTGTATGGCAACACCGTACATATTATTCTGAAAACCATGGGCCTGCATAGGCGAGATGTTTTCTCTGAACAGGATCTTGGCGATATTATTAAAAAATATCAGAAGCTCCCCGATTATGACCTTGATGATGCCTATGAAAGAAATTTTAAGGGTATATACAGTGCGATTGTTGAGTTTATTGGTCAGGCACGTTTTTCTTGGGAATTGAAACAATCAGGTCGACTTTATTGGCTAAGAGGAGCTAATTTAAAACTTGCTGAAGCGATTAAAGCGACTAAACATTTACAAAAAAATCTGCAAAAAAGTCATGCGTCTCATAATATTTATCTAAAACAAGAATACGATAAAATACGCTACCAAATTGCTACGCTATTACGTGATATTGAAGAAATAAAAACACAAAAACTGGTGAGTGAGTTGCCTTTGTTATCACAGGATATGTTAAAAGTGAAATTGAAAGATCAGAATATTGTGATGATGGAAAATATTGAAGTTCTGATAAGAGAGCATAAGATTTCATCGCAAATGGGAACTTCATTAATGAATGATAGTGCTTATGTCTATGATATTCAGTCAAATCTTATTAGTATGGCCACGACGGTCTTCATTAATTATGCGACTCAATCAATTGATGCAGAACGTGAAATGACATTAACGGATAGTGAATTATTAAATGTAGTTAACTCAGCAGCTAAGACAGAATAAGGTTTACCAGATGAATAAAATAGAGCTATTGAGTAAATTGCAGGCATTTTTTGATGCAGACGAAGCAAAGAAAAGGAAGAGTGTAGCAGAGATAGAATCAGTTTTAGTCAAATTAAAAAGTAAACTCATTAAAACTAATAAAAAACTGTTGCAATGTAAAAGCGAAGAATTCAAAAAAGCCTTACTTTTGGAAGTGGATGTAATATCTGCTCAAATAGATAAAGGTGAAAAGGTTTTAAAAGAATTATCCTGAAACTAATAAGCCAGTCCGACTCAGGATAGGCTTCTGAAAAATACATATAAATGATTGAACTCTATTTAGATACTGTTGATGTTGAACAGGTAGCTCGTTTTAATGCATGTTTACCTATAAAAGGTATAACAACTAATCCTTCAATTTTGGCTAAAGCGGGGGTTGGTGTAAATCAAGCTTTATCAGACGTAGCTGGAATTATAGGCAGTGAGGCACGATTCCATGTGCAAGTCGTTAGTCAAACAGTGGATGGAATGCTTGCTGAAGCCATAAAGATTGATGCATTGCCTTATGATTTGGTAGTTAAAATCCCTGCCACTGAAGTTGGGCTGGCAGCAATTAAAAAGATAAAACAAAAAAATATACAGGTTTTAGCGACTGCTATATACAGTGCTCAGCAAGGTTATCTTGCTGCGCTATGTGGTGCGGATTACTTAGCCCCTTATGTCAATCGTATGGATACCATGGGCGGTAACGGAGTCGCTGTTGTAGCAGACCTACAGCAGTTAATAACTCAGCAAGGGCTAAGCTGTATAGTATTGCCCGCCAGTTTTAAAAACACATTGCAGGTAATGGATGTAATGAAGTTAGGTGTTGGAGCAATTACGCTGCCAGTTGATGTGGCAGCTCAAATGGTTTCACACCCCGCGGTTGGGCCTGCTGTTGAGCAGTTTAATCAGGATTGGCAAAGCGCTTTTGGAAATAAACTTTCTTTTGAAAGTTAGGGGAGGGGTTAATGAAAAATACTTCCTGTATGGCTGATTATTTAGGAAGGACATCTCGTTATTTATAGACGAATTTAGTCCAGGCATCTATCATATAGCCACTATCAAAAAGTGGTCTTAATCTTATGAATTTTCTTGAAGTTTATTTTAATGGTGTTTTAAAAAATAGTGTATCGATACAGACCGACCTTATCAGTATAGGCAGAACTGCTGATAATGATGTTGTGATTGATAACATGGGCGTATCAAATCACCACGCCATAATAAGCAAAAAAGACAACCTGTTTTTTATTGAAGATCTCAACAGCACTAATGGTACTTTTCTGAACAGTCAGAAATTATCATCACGGCAAAGAATAAGCATTCAAGACTCTATCATCATAGGTAAGCATACACTTAAGTTTTCTGAATGGAGTCACTCGAATAATATAGGATCCTCTCCAGCCAGCCCTGTTAATGATACAACTGATTCGACTGTAATTTTGAGTCGAGGTAAAGCGACAGAAATTAATCAAGCAACAGCAACGGATTCTCAGGCAAAATTATTTTATTTGATTTTACGTGGCGAGTTTACGGGTATTAATAAACTTTTATTAACTGAAAATAGTTACGGGATCGGAAAATCAAAAGATAACGAAATCCGGCTTGGTGGTTGGTTTACGCCAGCTTATATTGCTAATATAGAAAAAATAGGCCACTCTTTTTATATTAGCCCTTTAAAAAAGAATACAGTGAAACTAAATGACTCATTCATTAATTCCAGCACCCTGCTTTCAGCGTCTGACGAAATAAAAATTAAAAGCTTATTCTTAAAGTTTTTAACAGACTGATGTTGTAAAGGAATCTCTGGTCAAGTCATGAACTTGTACCTTATGCTCAGACTTAATCAGAGGTTCCTAAAGGACTCCAGTCTGCAAGGTTCTTTTACGAAAGTATTAATCCTGAGCCAGCAATATAATTGATATATTATCTTTTCCACCTTGCTCTAAAGCTGCTTGCAACAAGTTTTGGCAACATATTTCTATCTGCTTAATATTCAGTGCTTGCATTACTTTCTCAATATCTGAATCATCAAGCATATCAGTCAATCCATCAGAACAAATTAAAAAACTGTCTTTATTCTTAATCTGAACAACTTGGATTTCAGGTTTAGTTTCAGAATAGGGACCGACAGCCCTAAGTATCACATTCGATTTGGGCTTTTCTCCCTCACATCCATTGTCATGCCATTCCTGTAAAATCGAATGGTCTTTGCTTAAAACCTGAAGTTTCTGGTTTCTAAATCGATAAATTCGACTATCGCCAATATGAAAAACCAACATTGTCTCAGCAGTAACAAACCAGCAACCAGCAACTGTTGTTCCCATACCGGTTCCATCAACGGCATTTCGCTCTAAATTAAGTTGATAGATATGATGATTTGCTTCATGCAAGGCATTTTCTAAAATATGCACCTTTTCTTCAAAGTCTAACGTGGTTGGTTTAGGCTGGCTAAATAAATCCAAGAACCATGAGGATTTTTTAACACTACGTTGTTGTAATCTCAGCATTTGCTGAATTATCTTTATTGCTTCCATGCTAGCAACTTCACCTGCATCATGTCCGCCCATGCCATCAGCAACTAGAAGCAAAGCCAATTCATCATCAATTAAAATACTATCTTCATTATGCTGCCGAACATTGCCAACATCGGTAATGCCCATCGCTGTAAAATGCTTAAATGATTTTTTCTGCATATTCGTTACCTGTTGAGTTGGTAATCCTCATATAATGTATATTTCATATATTAAGCTAATTTTTACATAAGAATAAACCTATGCAAATTCCTGGTTACACTATCATAGACACCATAGGCACAGGTGGTATGGCTACTGTATA
>WTAG01000217.1 GCA_013139755.1 Methylomarinum sp.
AGTCATGCGCGGTATTATACCCGATTGTTTTTTTTACGCTGTTACTGTTATGGACTTTTAATGTAAATAAAGAGTTAAAAAAATCAATAGGCTTTAAATAGCCCTCTCCAGAGGGAGAAGGTTGGGTTAGGGGGAGATAGCATTGATTATTAAGAAATATTCACTGGCCACTATGCATTTAAATATCAATCATAATAAGCAGGATTATGCACATGTTGTGATGATGCCACATGTAGATAGAAATGTATTAACACAATTTCTAAATGACCTGGACCAGGATACGGTTTCCAGTTGATTGTCTGCAGAAAGCTGGTTGCATTTAAATCATGCAATCAAGCCTAGTGTGATGATAGACTAATTTCAGGCATACCTACTTGTATTTCGTCATGAAGATTCCACACGTTATGACTATTTTTTGGTCTATTTACTGCGAAAGGCCCACTAAGAGGTAAACAAAAAAACAATTAATTCTTTAGGTCTTATGTACTCACCTTAAAAGTAATTCATCAAAGGGCAGCTGTGGGTCGGTAAGCATCTATTGAAATAAAGTACATAATCAAGTTTCTTTCAATAAGTGGATGGCTAAAATAATTAAGGAGCCCCTCAATGAACATTGCCACCGTTAATAAATTTAGCTTTTTCGGCTTTATAATTTTATTGAGCCTCTGGTGCTTTGTTGTTTTTCATATAATGAATATTCAAGAAAAGCAGTCCATTAAACATGAAGGTTACCATTTGCATTCTTATAATATCGCAAATGAGTTGCGTCAAAGTTCTGATGATCTGACACGTATGGCTCGTACATATGTATCAACCGGTAACATAATTTATGAACAGTATTATTTTGAAATACTTGCCATCCGAAATGGAGAAGCTCCACGACCAAAGAAATATCCACCAACATACTGGTATACCTCCCTTGCTACCAATAATGCTTCCTTAAATCATCTAGGTAAGCCAATCCCATTGCAAACTCTTATGCGTGAAATGGGATTTACAGAGAAGGAGTTTTCTCTTCTTCGGAAAGCTCAAAATCGTTCAGACACACTTGTGCATTTGGAGAGACAGGCTTTTGCTGCTATGAAAGGCCTCTTTGATGATGGAAACGGTAATTTCACTGTTAAGGGGAAGCCGGATAGAACTTTTGCAAGCAAGCTGTTATTTAGTCCTCAATACAATGAGGAAAAAATATCTATTATGGAACCAATTCAGGAATTCCTTGAGGCTGTTGAATACCGTATGGCTTCAGAGTCCGAGGCTCTTCAAGGTAGGCAAACACTATATTTATGGTATGCCATTTTGCTTATAATCGTATCAACACTTATGGCACTTATTATTGCTGATTATGTTAGAACGAAGATCATTTCCCCAGTTTTTTCTTTGAAGCACGATGCTCACATTATTGCAGAGGGTAATTATAAAGCTCGTTGCAAAGTCAACGTGGAAAATGAAATAGGCTCACTCAGTCAGAGCCTAAATGAAATGGCTGAATGTATTGAGTTGGATATAAATAAGCTACAACAAATGGCAACAACCGATGAGCTAGTCGGCATCAGCAACAGGCGGGCTTTTATAAAGTCTCTGAAACTTGAGGTGGAGCGCTCTCACCGATATGAGAGCCCCTTATCTTTATTGATGATGGATGTTGGATGTTGGATGTTGGATGTTGGATGTTGATAATTTTAAATCATTTAATGATACATACGGCCATCAAATTGGAGATGAGGTATTAAAACTTATTTGTAATGTTAGCCAGACGGCACTTCGAGATATTGATCTGATGGGGCGGCTTGGTGGTGAAGAATTTGCTTTTCTTTTTCCGGCAACCAACATAGATTCTGCTATCATTGTTGCAGAGCGTATACGTACTGCTGTTGAAAAATCTTATCTTATATATAACTCTGAAAGGCTGCATATTACAATCAGTATAGGTGCGACTCAACTAGTAAAAGATGATGGCATTGATGAGTTTCAAAAGCGTGCTGATATGGCGATGTATAAATCAAAGGAAAACGGACGCAATCAAACCTCTTGGCTATAGAGGGTGTGAACTCATTCATGCTATATAGCCTAATTGGCCCAGACTATAGAAGTCTGATCCAAATTAAAAATCATACTTGAACTGAATTAAGCTGTGGTAGTAACAAATAATGCCGTAAAATTAACTGGTAGTTATTTTTGCTTTGTAGCAGCTAAAAGCGGGACTTGGAACTGCATTTTTTTGGTTCCGTAATTTTAATCGATAGGATTTTTAATGTTCAACAACATAGGCAAACCCCTTATTATGGGGATTTTAAATGTCACGCCCGATAGTTTTTCTGATGGTGGGAAATATACGGATATTGGTGCAGCGGTTGAGCAAGCAAAAGCTATGATAGCTGATGGAGTTGATATTATTGATATTGGCGGTGAGTCTACGCGGCCTGGATCACAATCCGTTGAGCAAGAAGAGCAGATTGCACGGGTAGTGCCTGTGATTAAAGCCATTAGAGAAACAGTTTCTGAAGAGGTATTGATCAGTATTGATACCACCTTAAGCACGGTGGCAAAAGCAGCTTTGGATGCGGGTGCTAATATCATTAATGATATTTCAGCAGGGCAAACCGACAAAGCGATATTACAGCTTGCCAGTGAAAAAGATGTACCTATTATTTTAATGCATATGCAAGGCACGCCACAAAATATGCAGGACAACCCATCATATAAAGATGTGGTATCTGATGTGCTTGCATCATTAAAATTACGTGTTGATGAGGCATTGGCCGCTGGTATTAAAAAACAAAATATAGCGATAGATCCTGGTATTGGCTTTGGTAAGCGCAGGGAAGATAATATTAATTTACTGGCGCACTTAGATCAATTTGTTGCAGAAGGTTATTCGGTGTTACTGGGAACTAGTCGTAAGCGATTTATGGGTAGTTTGTGTGATGTCTCGGAACCCGCTAAATTGGTTACGGCAACAGCCGTAACAACAGCATTAGGTGTTATGTCGGGAGTGCAAATGTTTAGAGTGCATGATATTAAGGAAAATAGACAAGCTGCTGATGTGGCATGGGCAATAAAACAAGCTTCCGCGTAGGTAAATGCTACATCCAAAACTTATTGAGTTAGAGAATCAATTTAACCCATCACCATTAACCCAATTATTTGATCCGTTATTAGCGCAAAAACAGCTTGAACTATGGATTAAACGGGATGATTTAATTGATCCTGTGATTTCTGGTAATAAATGGCGAAAACTTAAATATATTCTGGATCATGCCTTAAAAATGAAGGCCCACACCATTATTAGCATGGGCGGGGCATACTCTAATCATTTGCATGCTTTGGCATTTGTTGGGAAACAATTAAAGTTAAAAACAGTGGGGTATATTCGGGGGGAGCGACCTAAGCACTTTAGCCCAACGCTACAAGACCTTGAAAGCTGGGGAATGGAATTGCGCTTTGTTTCTCGTACAGATTACAGGGAGTTAAGGCAATTTAAACATTGCGATGATTTACCCCTGATAGAAAAAGGTCAATATTGGTTGCCAGAGGGTGGGGCGACAGAACTGGCTTTACAAGGTGTTGCGGAGCTTGTTTGTGAAATTGATGGGGTATTTGATGTGTTATGTGTGCCTTGTGGAACAGGGACAACATTAGCAGGATTAATTCCAGCTGTACCAAGTAACTGTAATGTACAAGGTTTTGCGGCTTTAAAAGGCGCAAGCTTTTTGATGACAGAGGTTGAGGCATTGCTGAGCAATAAAGCTTACGCCAACTGGTCAATTCAGTTAGATTATCATTTTGGTGGTTTTGCAAAAACAAATAATGAACTACTATTATTTATTGATGCTTTTAATCAGCAACATGCTGTTGAGCTAGACCCTGTTTATACAGGGAAGATGTTTTACGGATTGTTTGATCTAATTAAACAAGATTATTTTAAGCCACAACAAAAAATAGTCGCCATCCATACTGGGGGCATACAAGGGAAGCGAAGTATGTGAATGGTATATACTAATCCCATCCATTATGGGAAATGTTTTAATTAAGCCAAAGTTCCCAAATATTAGTATAAAAAATTAGTTACTACATAAGCCGTCATAAATGTCGTATAACATATGTCAACACAATTTTACGAATTAGTAAGTGAGTGGGTCATAGATCGTGAATGAGATAGTTAAGCAAATAAATCAAATGGAAAATAACGAATTAACAAATCCAGAATATTATATTAACCGTGAGTTAAGTTTATTGGAATTTAATGTCCGGGTTTTGGCGCAAGCCAGAAATGAAACAACACCTTTGCTTGAGCGTTTAAATTATTTATGTATTTCCTGCTCTAATCTGGACGAGTTTTTTGAAGTGCGTGTTGCCAGTGTATTACAGATGGCAAATATGGATAGGGGAGCAATCAGTTCTGATGGTTTAACATCTCATGAGCAGTTAGAAAAAATCGGCCAAAAAGCGCATGAACTTGTAGATGAGCA
>WTAG01000330.1 GCA_013139755.1 Methylomarinum sp.
AGAATAAAGGGGCCGCAGGTATTGATGATATGACGGTGGATCATTACCTTGATTGGGCAAAGGTTCATTGGGGGAATGTTTACCAAGGATTGGAGCGCGGCTATTACTGTCCGCTTCCTGTCAAACGGGTGGAAATTCCTAAATCCAATGGCGGAATCCGTCTATTGGGGATTCCATGCGTGAACGACAGAGTGATCCAGCAAGCCATCACTCAATGCCTGCAACCTATTATCGATCCCGATTTTTCGGAACATAGTCATGGCTTTCGTCCCTTACGTTCTGCACATCATGCTGTAAAGGCCGTGCAGTCTGGGATAAAACAAGGATATGGTTATGCAGTCGATATTGATCTGTCGAAATTCTTCGATAATGTCGATCACGACTTGCTGATGAACCGAGTGTCAAAATGGGTTGATGATAAACGTGTATTGGCACTGATTGGAAAATATCTGCGTGCTGGGGTTAGCATCAATGGGAAGGTTGAGGCCACGCTTCGCGGTGTTCCGCAAGGTGGGCCTTTATCTCCCTTACTCGCTAACATCATGCTTGATGATCTTGACCGTTATCTTGAAAATCGGAACTACCGTTTTGCTCGTTACGCTGATGACTTTGTCATCAGCGTTAAATCCTTCGCAGAAGGTGAACGTATCAAAGTGGAAGTAATAGCTTTTCTTAAAACGCTCAAGTTACCCATCAACACTGAGAAAAGCCAAGTAGTCTCAGTACGCAAGCTTAGCTTTCTTGGTTTTGTCTTTAAGGGAAAGAAAATCGTCTGGAGTCCAAAAGCACTGGCAAACTTTAAGCATCGTATCCGTGAAATCACAGGGCGATCTTGGGGTGTAAGCTGGGGTTATCGGTATTTACAACTCAGACAATATATTTCTGGCTGGATGAACTACTTTGGACTGAGTGAATTCTATCGTCCTGTTCCTGAATTGGAGCACTGGATTAGAAGACGGATTCGTATGTGCTACTTAAAACAGTGGTGCAGAATGAAAACCCGTATTCGAAAACTGATTAGTTTGGGTGTTTCTACCAAACTGGCGATTTATATTGGCTTGAGTTCAAAGGGCTATTACCGGCTAGCAAAAACCAAGGCTGTGCAAATGGGTCTCAATAATGACTGGCTAAAAGCACAAGGGTTAGTATCTGTTAAAGATCAGTGGGTAAAGTTCCATTATCCAAATGGCTAATGAAGCGCTCCGTGCGGACCCGCACGCGGGGTGCTGTGGGGAGGGCTGGAGAGAAACCAGCCCTTACCCAATTATACAATTTATGCTACCTTTTTGTTTTTAAGTAGTGATAAAAATTCATTCATGGTGTAGCTTTTAACTTTACTATTTTCTGAATAGAGACCTTTCAATGGTATCGGTTTATTAGTAACAAGCATAACTGAATCTACTCCTTTTTCCTTTGATAGTTCCTCTAGCCTCCTTATTGTACGTTTCATTGCTTGCATAGGAACGACATCACCCCATGCCTTTGCTTCAATTGCAACTTTTTCACCTGCCATATCAATAATAAAATCTGGTCTAAATTCTCCAACACTAGGCTCTGAATAATATTTATAGCCAGATTTCGCCAAAGCCTTTGCAATATCAATTTCAAATTTTGTGGCAGAAATAACTACAGAACTTCTGCTTGGAGAAGATATTTCTTCACGCTCTTTTTTAACAATTGCCATAAGAGTAATCATTGCAGCACTGACAATAAAAACACCTACCCCTGAAAAAAGCCACTCAGAATCAGATGTAATAAATGTTGCAGGGTCTTTTAGGAACCCATATAAAATTGAGGTTGATGCACCAACCATTGATACAGCGATAGTTAATAAGATAATAGAGTTTTGCTTCTTTTTATATTGTTCTCTAATAACTTTATATTCATGAATAGAAGTCTGGGGCTGAGTTGGTTTTTCCTCAACACTCATAAATAGATTATCTAAGCGACTTTCAATTTCTATTCTTTGAGGGGGAGAAATTAGGTCACTATCAAAGACTTCAGTATATATACTGTTCAACACTTGTTCTTCAGATAGCATATCATTAGCTGAGGTATTGAATTCTCTAGCCTTACCTTCCAAGACTCTTGATATATCTTTGTATTTTGGAGTGTAATCTTCTAATACCATTCTACGCATCACAGCTCTATGTAATGACTTGTTTGCATTTTTTGTTCTCTCTTTTTTAGCTCCAATTGTTTGCCTATAACTTAGCCAGAAGAGAAGTATAGAGACTGCTATTCCAATACCTGTTTGTAAATATCCATCCATTTTCAATTACTCATCTTTCGTATAACGAGGCTGTAGAAAAACCTATAAATAGAAGCTCATTCTAACCGCTCAGTCATTTTTTTAATTTCCATCATTATGCCCAGTTTATTCGCTAACATCTATCATTTCCTGTTTTTGGTTCGTATATCTAGCTTTTAATGCCTATGTATCGAGGTTTCTATGGGCATTTGGCCTCATTCTTCGGCCTTTATGCCGCTAATGTTCCATAATTAGCCAGTTTCTCTATATTCTGTATCAGACAGAACAGTTTCCATTGCGCATCGACTTTAGTTTTACCTCTTAAACTAAATCGCTTGAGGCCTTTATTTGAGGTGACATTGCCAAAGACGGGTTCGACCACGGACATTCGATGGCTGTAGATTTGCTTACCTTTTTGGCTATCTACTCTTATTTTCATCCACTCAGTATACGGTGTACCTGTTTTATTAAGGATGAAGGAGACTTGCCTTCCTCTGCCGTTAATTTGATCGGCAGCTTGTGGGTTTCTCATACATTTGGTTTTGAGTTCACAGTCTCGACAATGACTGACTCGTCCTCTGAAGAAGATTTTGTCATTGCCTAGTTTGTCTTTCATGGTGTGGTCTGAGTGCTGAACATTTCCAGCGGGACATGTGACGGTGGCGCTGATGGGATCAAAGTTAAATTCACTGGCAGGAATGAGGTTGATTGACCCAGGCTTGGCTCGTGAGGGGCGCTGGTATTTTTGTTTTTGTTGGTCAAACTTAGGATCACGAGAACGGAACTGATTGTCAGGTATGTAGCCGTTTATGTTTTCAGTATTCAGGTATTCCATGTTGTCTTCATTAGCAAAACCTGTATCGGCTGTGACGATTGCGCCTGATTGATAGATGTCGTCATTGATTCTAAGGCGGTTATATCTTTCTTTAATCGTTTTTAATATCGGTTGT
>WTAG01000172.1 GCA_013139755.1 Methylomarinum sp.
ATTGTTTTAGCTGGTACCGACGGTCGCCATAAAGAACGCAAGTATTACACTGAATTAGCCGAGACATTACCTGAAAATACACTTGTTATTACCGCTGGTGATGTTAAATATCGCTTTCTGACCCATGATTTTGGTCAAATTGATGGTATCCCTAGATTGTTAGATGCAGGGCAAAGTAATGATTTCTCAATAATTATTGAGTTCTTACAAGGGTTAAAGCAATCATTAGGGCTAACAGAATTAAATGATCTACCTGTTTCGTTTAATATTGCCTGGTATGAACAAAAAACTATTCTGATGATGTTAGCGTTATTTTCATTAGGCTTTAGAAATATGCGAGTAGGGCCGACTTTACCCCCATTTTTTACACCTGCTATTTTAGAATCATTAGCTGAAAAATACGGCTTAAAAGGCATTGATAGCGTAGAAAATGATATTGAATCTATGTTGGCAGGCAACTAAGTTAGCATGATGCAATCTCTAGTTGACCAAATTGATGCATTATTGCCACAGACGCAATGTACAAAATGTGGCTATAAAGGCTGTAAACCCTATGCCCAAGCCATTAGCGAAAAAAAGGCTGAGATAAACCAATGCCCACCAGGTGGAGTAGAGGGTATATCAAAACTAGCAGCATTGTTAGGCGTAGAAGAAAAACCGTTAAACCCAGACTTTGGAATTGAACAGCCAAGAAAAGTCGCCTTTATTATAGAAGCAGACTGTATCGGTTGTACCAAGTGCTTGCCCCCATGCCCTGTTGATGCAATTCTGGGGGCCAATAAACAGATGCACACTATTATTGCAGATGAATGTACCGGCTGTGAGTTATGTATAGCACCCTGCCCAGTTGATTGTATTATCATGCAAGAAATACAATCTCCTGCTGCTTGGGATCAAACCAAGGCAAACCATGCTAAAGAAAGATATCAAAACAAACAACAACGCCTAGAAATACAGTTAGAAGAGAAATCAGCACGATTAAAAAAACAAAAGCTGATGTTAGCTAAATTGAAAGCCAAAAAATAAGTTACTCCTCAGTTTTTCCCGTATAATTGCACGTCTACACAATAATGCGCCCGTAGCTCAGCTGGATAGAGTGTCGCCCTCCGAAGGCGAATGTCATCGTGTTTTTTGGCTCTGGGGTAAGAGTCAAAACAATCTTTAGAAAAATCGAGTATAATTTAGTTTCAAAATCATTATGCGCCCGTAGCTCAGCTGGATAGAGTGTTGGCCTCCGAAGCCAAAGGTCGGACGTTCAAATCGTCTCGGGCGCGCCATTTTGACATTTTCCCTCAAACACCGTTTTTTGCACTGTGCCCTCCATGTGCCCAATCTGTGCCACGCCATTTAAAATCGATTAATGTAATTTACGGTTTTTGACTTTTGCCCTATATTTAGTTTCACACCTTATTTTTCTTAAAAAGGTTGTGTTATTTTGAGGTTTTTTAGTTATAAAACAGCTGGACTAACTAAATCATTGACTGGCTCAGAACAGCCAAAACCAGTCATTGAGAAATACTAAGAATTAATCTCTTTTTAAAGATATTAATAATCTCCACCGAAAAATTAAAGGTCCTGTTTAGTGTAGTACCTATCTTGAATTCGTTTATTTAAAGACCAATGATCCATTTTTCTGAATAAGGGCTGAGCAAATGAATTCTCAATATGGGTAAAGTACAAGCGACCCGCATTAGTCACAACGAATACTGAACTAATATGGTGTAATAAAGCAGCAAAAACAGGATTAAGAAAACCGAATGTCGCCAGTGATAGGCCAACAACATTAAACCCCATGGCCCAAGCATAATTCTGCTGGATGATCCCGCCCATTTTCTGGCTGAGTTGCAATATTTTAATTAAATCTTTTGCATCGTTACCGAGGATGACAATATCAGATGAAATGATCGCAAGATTAATATTCTTATGTCCGCCGATGGCAATACCTACATTAGCTGCTGCCAGCGCCGGCGCATCATTGACACCATCACCGACCATAGCAACTTTTCCAGCCGTCTGATATTTTTTTACCAGTGCGGTTTTATCCTCAGGGGTACAATTAAAATAATATTCATCAACATTGATATACTCAGCAACACGTTTAGCTTCCTGCTCTTCATTATCGCCTGTCGCGAGAATTACTTTTTCAATACCCAAGGAACGGATGGTCTCTGCTAAATCTCGCATTTCTGCTAGCATGATGTCACGAATAACGATAATACCTTTGACATCGCCATCAACTGCAATCCAGATTGCTCGCCCCGTATATTCAATATCTGGTAATTCAATTTCCTGAGTTAGCAATGTCTCCGCACTACCGATTAGAATATTCTGCTTATCAACGACTGCTTTGATACCTCGGCCGGGAAGGTCTTCTGCCTGTTCGACAGTACGAAAATGAGTGACACCCTGTGTTTTGGCAAAATTAATGATCGAACGAGAAATAGGATGGTCAAAGCGGGATTCAACTGAAGCGGCCAGTTCCAGTAGTTCCTGTTGCGGCATATCAATTTCGATAACTTGGCTAACTTCGGGTTCTGCCAGGGTAACAGTCCCTGTCTTGTCCAAAATCAAGGTTTTAATATCCTGCATATTTTCTAGTGGTTCACCACCTCGGGCGAGGATATTAGAACCTGCCAGACGACCAATATTAGCGGCAAATGCCGTGGGCGTGGCTAAGGCCCAGGCACAAGGGCAAATAACCGCTAATGCAGTCGCCATCAAATGTAAACTACCCGTGACAAATAATAATAGAAAGGCATAAGCGGTGACAGACAGCAACAGAATTTGCACTGCCGTGTCCGCTCGTCTTTGCAGGTCAGATTTCTTCGATAAACTGGCTTCAATTTCCTGCGCTATGACAGCCATAAAAGAATCATCACCATTTTTTTCAGCGGTGATTTGTAACGGTGCAGTTAGATTTAAGGTTCCAGATGTAACAGAACTTCCTATCTTTTTATAGACCGGAAAAGGTTCGCCAGTAACAAATGATTCATCAATCGAGGATTCGCCTTCGGCTATTGTTCCGTCCACGGCGATCATGGCGCCTTTGGGTACAATAATAAGATCATTTTTCTTTATTTCGCTAATCGATATTTCTGTTATTTCATCACCGACTATCACCTTGGCCGTTTTTTTACCTTCCTGTATCAGGTTTTCTATTTTTTCCCGGTTTTTCCTGATGATAGTGAATGAAATATACAAACCCAAGCCGATAAACCAGGCTACCATAGCCCCGCTTAAGGGTTCGCCGTCTATCAGTGTAACGGTCATCACCAACACAATTAACAATTCAGCGGAAACTTTGTGCATTAACAAAGCGGCTTTTAAAAAACTTTCCAGGTATATCCCTAAGCAAAATAGATAAAAAGGTATCCCTAACCAGTAAAGGACAGGCATCCCGTATAGCGCATCCAGACCAAAAAAAACAACCGGAATAATAGAAGCTATGACACGCAATAGCATAATGTCTTTATGTGGGCTGATTTTTAATAGTTCAGCATCAATTTTGTCAAAATAAGCTTTATAGTCTGTTTTTTGCATGGGTTTTCCTTCCGTTTTTAGCTGATTTAGTGATGACTTAAGGTTGATTAACTGTTTTACTGGTTTGATCGCGCATACCCCAAGAGCGAAACCCAAATACCACTGACAACAAAATAACAGTAGCAGCAATGACCCAAATTATTGTAGTACTTGGGTGTTGACTAAACGTTGCAATTTGGTAAAACAGGGTTGCTGTTAAGTACGCTATTCCTGTTGCCCAAACCAACATAAAGGCAGACCAGCCAAAGTTGGATTCTTTATAAGCCGTCGAGGTGGTCGCAATACAAGGAAAATACAGCAACACAAATAACAAATAGGCGTATGCTCCAATTTGACCATGAAAATTTTCATGTAGAGCTATAAAAAAAGGTCTTTTAGACGGGTTCTGTTTTGCTGCTCCATTGATGCCCAGCATCTTTTTAAGCCCCATAGGAATGGTCATAAAAGATTGCTTGATGGCTTTCAAGAATTCAAAGTTTTTTTCTGTTGCTTGCTCGGTATGATTTGATTCCGCATAGATGGTTTTTAAGGTACTGATAATCACCACTTTATGTAAAACGCCGGTAAAAACAGCTACTGTAGCCGGCCAGTTTTCCTGATCTATACCCATCGGTTTTAATAAGGGTGTCACCGTGCGTCCGGCTACACTTAATACCGAGTTTTCAATATTGTGTTCTTTAAATGAGCCGTCCGTTCCTAAGCTGCTGAGACTATGTAGAATCAATACCATCGTAATGATGATTTTTCCTACTCTGATAATAAAAGATTTAACGCGTGTCCAAGTATTAATCCATACATTTTTCAGCTTTGGAATATGGTAACTGGGGATTTCCATCACCACCAGTGAAAACTCTTCTTTAAGAAAGGTGTGTTTTAACAGCATGGCGGTTAAAAATGCAGCGGCTACACCTATCATATAAAGACTGAAAACGACCAGCCCCCCGTTGTCGGGAAAGAAGGCAGAGGCAAATAAGGTAAAAACTGCTAATCGCGCTCCACACGTCATAAAAGGATTTAATAGAATAGCCAATAAGCGGTCGCGCGGGTGCTCCAGTGTTCGTGTCGCCATCATGGCTGGCACATTACAGCCAAAGCCCAGTATTAAGGGGACAAAGGCTTTTCCTGGCAACCCCAATACACGCATAAAGCGATCCATAGCAAAGGTTGCGCGTGCCATATAGCCAGATTCTTCTAATATTGAAATAAATAGATATAAAAACCCTAAGATAGGTACAAAGGCTAGCACTTCGCGGATACCATTGCCGATTCCGCCTGAAAGCAGGGTAATCAGCCACTGCGGACTGTTCATTAGGGTTAACAGATATTCTGAGCCATCGACAAAAATGGCTTGTGCAAAGTCTTTAAAGAAAGGTTTAAAAGCTCGGCCTAATTTGATGGTAAAGGTGAACATCAAATACATCACACCGAAGAAGATAGGGATGCTTAAAAAGCGGTTCAAGATAACTTTGTCTATGGTATCTGATAGCTGTTTCCCTGCTTCTGATTGTTGTATCAACGTGTCTTGAGTCAATGTGTTGATAAAACTATAGCGACTGTCGACAATTAAAATATCAGCCTCGTCTCCTGTTTTTTCCTCGATAGCCTGATAACAGTCATGGGCAGTTTTTTGCAGGGTTTCATCTGCCAGACTCATGGCAAAACCATCTTTTTCCAGAAGTTTGACTGCTATCCATTGCGGGTTGACAGCTTTATCAGCTAATTGCTGTTCAATTAACGGTGTTAATTGGTCAATAGCTGCTTCAATTTCTTTTGGATATTTTACGGGTGTTGACGATAACTCTTTTGTTTCCACCAGCTGATTGATTGTCAATTTGAGTGCAGTTAGGTCTTTTGTTTGTGTTGCCACTAAAGAGACTAAAGGACACTTGAGTCGGCGAGCTATTTCATCACTGTCAATTTTAATATCCCGCCCCGTTGCATCATCCATATTATTAAGCACAACAACCATGGGAATACGCATTTCCAGCAACTGCATAGTGAGGTACAGGTTATGCTCAAGATGCGTGGTATCAATGATATTGATAATCAAATCGGCCTGCTGCGAGAGTATAAAATCTCTGGCTACTTTTTCATCCAGCGAAGTCGAATGATTATTGACATCAAGACTATAGATACCGGGTAAATCGATAACGCTGATTACTTTGTTATCATAGCGATATTGCCCTGTTTTTTGTTCTACTGTAACGCCAGCCCAGTTACCAACATGTTGCTTGGAACCGGTCAGGCCGTTAAATATTGTAGTTTTACCGCAATTAGGGTTGCCGATCACCGCAACCGTTATTTCTTCATTGAGTAGATCAACTTTCGGGCTTGAAGGTTGGCGCTCCAAGCGTTCTATCTTTATTGCAGCAACTTCATTTTGGCGTAAACTAAGATCAGTGCCGCGTACCCTAATCTCAACTGGATCACCTAAAGGCGCAATACGGATTACAGTAAACTCTGTTCCTGGTGTCAATCCCATCGTGAGCATTTTTTGCCGGTATGGAAGGAAGCTTTTATCAAACTCTACGACACGCCCCGTATCACCAACATGCATGTCTTTTAAACTTATCAACACATTAATTCTCCATTACCTTGCATTTTTACAGTGCTATCAGTTGTATTTGTCAGTTGTCCAGGACAAACAGGGACAAGAAGTATTTTTACTTAGAAATCATCTAGCGTTCTTATGTCCATGCTCATGAGGTTCAGGGTTCTTGGTGACCAGTGTTCCCTGCAAATAATCTTCAATTGCTTTATCGGGATCGGTTTCCATTGTGATCAATGGCTGAATACCTTTGTCTTCAAGCCGACGAACTAAACCAGTGCCCATGCCGCCTGCAATCAAAACCTGCATATCATCTAAAGGAGAAGGTTCTTGGGGTGAACTATCGTGAAAGGACTGTTCCTTAGCTAACTCTAATAATTCTTTGTTAACAATCGTTTCATTTTCTATTTTATAGATCCAGAACTTCCTGCACCGACCTGTATGTTCAGTAATTTCTCGTCTATTTTGACTTGCTACAGCAATTTTCATTTCGAACTCCAAGTTATCTATTAGTGGAAAAGGATATTGATAAAATCATTAAAACGAATAACATTAGCATACGCTTATTTACATCAATAATAAACAGTGATATACCACAAAGATCAATCTATATATTAAAAGTTCATAATAAAGCAATAGTCTTATATATGGAGTTCATTTTGTTACTATCTTAATTTAAATTAAGGCGTATATTAAATATCTAACTTGAAAGTACTTTTAAGGAAGAGTTAATGGCTAATGAAAATAATGTATTAACAGTTAATCAGCTACAAGTCATTTTTGAGGATAAAGAAATCATCCATGACCTATCTTTTTTCGTTAAAAAAAAAGACATATTGATAATATTAGGTCCGAATGGCGCTGGAAAAACCACTTTGCTTAGAGCATTACAAAATTTACTCCCCTTTCAGGGCACAGTTTCATGGAATGCCCAGAAAATCAGCTATCTTCCCCCGCAAGAATTCTTGCAACGACAAAACCTTCCTCCTTTGAATATTGAGGAGTTCTACGCCTTCAAGACGTCGGATTCAAATACCATCAAATCGATGATTGCTGATGTCGGGTTAGATGAGAGCCTTTTAAGACATCAATTCAGCGAACTTTCAACGGGTCAGTTCCAACGTATGTTAATTGGCTGGGCTTTGCTAGATAACCCAGATGTGTTAATTCTGGATGAACCGACTTCAGGTATAGATATAGGGGGAGAAGAAACGATATACAGTTTGTTACATAAATTCTGGAAGAATCAGGATTTAACCATATTACTTGTTACCCATGATTTAAATATTGTATGGGAATACGCAACTCAGGTTCTCTGCTTGAACCAGCAAAAAATGTGTATGGGCAAACCGGATGAGGTGCTGACACCTGAACAATTGAAAACACTTTATGGAACTGGAATAAAGTTTTACAAACATCAGCATAGGTGATTGTTATGAGTTCAAACATTATACTTGCTTTAATTTTGAGTGGATCAGTCGGTGCTATTGCTGGTTATTTAGGCTCTTTGATGCTATCTAAACGGATGGCATTAATGGGAGGGGCACTCGGTCACCTGACATTGCCGGGAGTTGCTCTAGCCTTACTGTATGACTTTGATGTTTCAGTCGGAGCCACCTTGTTTCTGGCATTCGGTGTTTTGATTATATGGCTGCTAGAACAGAAAACTCGACTACATCTTGAAGCACTAACGGCTGTGGTTTTTTCTGCCTCTTTAGCTACTGCTTTTCTATTTCTGCCAAAAGAAGAAATAGATATCGCTTTACTAGGCGATGTCTCTCAGATATCTCCTATCATTGTTTTAATCACTGTTTTGATTTCAATAGCACTTTTTTTTACGGTAAAAAAAATTTATTCCAGTATGGTGCTATCCAGTATCTCCAGTGATTTAGCACAAACTAGCGGGGTGAATCTTAAGTTGAACAATGCATTATATTTGATTTGTATCGCAGTGACAGTGGCATTGGGGGTACGTATTGTTGGTGGATTGATGACAGCTGCATTATTAGCAATCCCCGCATGTACCGCAAAAAACATCAGTGGTAATTTATCGCAGTACACGATTATCAGCACTATTGCTGGCAGCCTTGCCTGTATTCTGGGTGTTATTGCTTATGCTATTTCAGGTGTGCCAGCTGGACCCTTAATCATTATTGCCAGTGCATTACTATTTATGATTTCAGTTTTTAAACAACAAAAAAGATGATTATTTTTTGAATATCAATTAATAGAGAAAATAGAGATGGCAAAAATTAACCCATTTGAAAAATTTAGTGAAGAATACGATGAATGGTTTGAAAAAAATACAGACAAATATACTGCCGAACTCCATGCCTTAGAATATTTTATTCCTGCTAACACTAATGGCTTGGAAATCGGCGTTGGTTCAGAAAAAATACTTCAACAAGCTGATGATACATTATATAAATCAAAGAGTAATGGTCGAAACCAAGTCAGGTTGTTTAGAGATAATGACTGACCGCAGTGGGTCGATAGCTGCTATTCATCAGGAATATATTCAAATAAATCCCCAATACTACAGTTAAAGTATTCACACAAAACATCCATTACGTCCTTTTCAACTCTTGTATAGCTTTCGTGGTAAAGGCGTGTAATCGTTCCCCTGTTTATATTTGTATCTTTTGCTACGTCGCTAATTTTTAATTTTTTCTCGCCCATAATGCGAGATAAATGACATTTAATCATCTCAAACTCCAAAAAATAATCTACAGTAGACCAAAAAAGCTTGCAAAAGACTTTTTTGATCTTATAATGATCTGCAAGAGATCAATAAAGCTCTCTTAAGGTTATATTTATTCTACTACAGAACATTATTTTGGAGAAAGATTATGTCTTTAACTTATTTAACAACCAGTGAATTATCAGAAAAAATTAAATACAACGCACGAACAATCAGAAACGTTTTAAAAGATAGCGTTCTACTGGAAGGTCGTCACTATATCCGTCCTTTTGGTGGACGTAAGATTCTATATATCTGGGAGCATATTGAAATTGATATGACAAAAATACAAACTGACTTTGCTATCCCACTAAGCAAAGGAGGTGTTTGTCATGGGTAGTGTTCGTATACGCAATGAAACAGGCAAGCTGTTTTTTGATTTTAAATACCAAAATACACGCTGCAGAGAACAAACCACATTAGATGATACCAAAGCCAATCGAAACCGTTTACAAAAGGTAATGGATAAAATCGATGCTGAAATCACGCTAGGTCAATTTAACTATGCTGAATATTTTCCCAATAGTGCAATGGTTAAGAAATTTGAGAAAATCGAAATCAATAAGCGCATATTAAGCGGGGAAGCTAAACCCACATTCAAAGAGTTTTCAGTCGAATGGTATGAAGAAATGGAAGTGAGTTGGCGAAACTCTTATCAATTAACGGTCAGTAATTTACTGAATGGTCGCATCATGGACTGGCTTGGAGAAAAAGAGGTCAACCACATCACCAAAGCCGATATTCTAAAGTTTCGCGCATCGCTCGCCAAAGTAAAGTGCAAAAACGGAAAATCGCTATCCAATGAATACATCAACAAATACATGAAGGTATTCAGGATGGTTATCAATGAAGCGGCTGACCGTTTTGATTTTACTTCACCTTTCCGAGGAATAAAACCATTAAAAAAGCCCAAGTCGCAAATTAATCCATTTAGACTGGATGAAGTGAATAAGATAATTTCAAATGTTAGACCCGATTTTAAAAGTTATTACACCGTTCGTTTTTTCACTGCCATGCGAACTGGAGAAATTGATGGTTTGAAATGGAAGTATGTGGATTTTGATAGGCGACAAATTCTAGTACGTGAATCTTGGGTGCTCCAACAAACTGAAACGACCAAAACCGATGGATCAACGCGTGAAATTGATATGTCACAGCCTGTTTATGATGCACTTAAATCGCAGTGGGAGGTGACAGGAGGTAAATTTGACTATGTTTTTGTTAATGGTGCTGGCAATCCACTGGATAAGACCAATGTATCTCAACGGATTTGGCACCCATTATTACGCTATCTAGATCTTCCTCGGCGAACCCCTTACCAAACAAGGCATACAGCAGCAACATTATGGTTGGCATCAGGTGAAAGCCCTGAATGGATCGCTAGACAAATGGGACATTCAACCACAGAAATGTTGTTTCGTGTTTATTCTCGTTATGTGCCTAACCTCACCCGCCAGGATGGTTCAGCTTTTGAACGACTATTAGCGAATAATGGATTAGTACAAAGCATGGATCAGACAACAGGCTCGACAGATACAGTAGGAATGACCGAAGCAACAGTTGAGCCATTAAAACCAACTATGCATCAGCTGGGAGGTGACCAATGAGAGAACAAATCAGTGAACTTAATGTGAGCCTTATTCAACAGGAAAATACACGGGTTGATGGCCTTATTGATTTAGACAACCCATTCACTTTATCTCGGTTAGTCGAATGCTTACTGTATTCCTGTGTTACCGATGACACACTGTGTCTCTATGACATATTGGGTCAGACTAAGCTATGCAGTCAAAAAGAAGCTATGTCAGCGTGGGTCAAACAAAGCACTCGCTATCAATCTTATGACAATGCCAACTTACTGTTCAATAGTTTGGCTATTGAACTGGATGCTCTGCTATATGATTATCAGCATAATGGAGGTGATTATGAATTCTTATAAAGATGAATACCCAGAAAGTTCAAACACTGATGTAGATATGGGCCACCTAAGACATGCAGGGTCAAGGTGTGTCACACCCTGTACGAGTACTCATCATGCAGTGGATAAAGGACAAGGTTTGACACAGTTGATTCAGCAACGGCAAGATCAAATTGGTAACCATGATGATTTTTTCAGGTTATTAAAAATTATCTTGCGGTTAAAAGATTCTCGTATCAGAGCATTGATGAGTGACGTTTTCCAAACGCCTGAAATTATTCTGCCATTCATAACCGCTCCTGCTAGTCACCATCATCACCACAGTTACCCTGGTGGTTTACTTCGACATAGTGTGGAATGTGCAGAATTTATTCAGCCCTTGGCTGGTCAAACCTTAACTACCGCAGAAGCAGAGCTAACTATTGTCTCTGCACTGCTACATGACCTAGGAAAAGTCGTCACGATGACAGAGTCTGACACATGGCACACTGTGTCACATGAAGTCATGACGCTGTCATTACTTGAACCCATACTAAGTCAGTTACAGACATACTGGAAACAAGGCGCACATACTTTAAGGGAATTACTAAACCCAACAAGTTACAAAGGGCAGTTTCCAAAGTTCCCTGGTGCATTATTAATTAAAATGGCCGACCAATACAGCACCTCTCTATCGGCTAGAGAAATGGCATTTGAGGGGCAACCAGGTTATCACTACTGGGCCTGCCTAAAAACACCCACAGCCTCACAATATTTCAATCGAGTCTTGTAAATGGTTGAAAAAAATAATCAGGCCATCACACCGGCCAATTTTAATCAACAGAGTCATAAGACAAGCTGGTTAACGTTGAGCGAAGCGCAAGCTTTGCTCGGCATCAGTCGTAAAACACTGTATAGATACATGGATAGAAAACTGCTGACGTATAGAAAGGCCGCCAATGGACGGCGTTATATGGAAGAAGAACAGATAAATACATTTATTAATCAGCAAATGGCAACAACACTTCTGCCAAAAGATAATACAAAACAAGTCAATTCCGATGTATCAAAGCAGCTAGCAATCCTAAACACAAAAGTTGAAAGACAAAATCAGTTACTAGAAACCATGATTGAGCTATATAAGCCTGAGAGTATGCATGAGCTGTTGGTCAAGCTAAAACTTTGAGGTGGTAAAGACAAGTTTAGCCTTTTATTCTTTCCTATTAAAATCCGAACAATCGACTCATTATCAAGAATTTAAAATAAATCTTGGACTCTGACCTTTAATGCTGAAGCCATTAGCACAATTTCAATATCTGTAATTCGTCTGACTTGAGATTCAATTTTTGCCAGAGTACCTCTGCTTATGTTCCATTCTAATAAGTTACAGCGCGCGACAAGCTGTTCTTGTGTTAATTTTTGACTCTCTCTAATCTTTCTGATATTTGGGCCAATTTGATTCATTCAGCGCTCCGAATACGGAGCTTGATTTTCACAAATTTACTACCTATAATTGCTCTGTATTCGGAGCAATGGGTTGTAAGTTTACTTTCTTGAAAATTTTTTCAGGGTTTTGCGGACTCTCGTTCTATCAATTAGGATAGTGGATCAAAGAAATCTATTTGCTTGCAGCGGTATAAATCACCAAAAAAATTCATCAAAAATACGTGTTCGACATTGAAAGCTATTTCTTTAGCCCCTCTTGTTTTACAGAACAGTTTTTTTGACATTTTGATATAAAAGGAAAGATATGAAAGTTAAGGTATTAACCATTATTAGTCTAGTATTGCTGGCTAGCTGTGCTTCAACTCGACCAAAAAAGGAAAAAGAAGTAGGGTATGTCATTTATAACGTTATTCCTACATCAACTATTCGGCATAAACAAATTGCAGAAGCAGTTGAAAAAGCACTCCAAGAAAACACATCCAGTCTAAAAGTGAACCATGAAATTCCCCCGTTTCCATTACCAGAAAAACCAGGTAGGTTTCAACTTAGCAACCCATTTAAGGGGACTGGCTTTGCTGCTTTAGCGGCATCTTCAGGGCAAAGTATGAAAATTCCTTCCTGTGAGAATGCAATAGTAACAATAAATGCATTTGACAGTAGCATGTCAAAATATGGTGAAAACATAAGGTTTTTTACTTGTGTACTTCCATATAAAGGTGGGTACCATGTCGATGTATATACTGAGTTTAGCGCAACGTCTGGAGGATTTAGTTCGGCTGCCTTGGGCGCAATGCTGGCCAAATCAGTTATCGGTAACAGTAGCCAGTTTATCCCCCGAACACTTGAAAGTATTGTTGCTGAATTGAAAGCGACTGGATCAGAGGTGAGTCTTGTTGAAGCGTATCCTTAGAATAGTTCCCCTAGCAAAAAGGTATTGATATGAGTGATAAAATTAAATGGATGGCTGCAATGGGATATATTATGGTTATTGCAGACTCATTTTCTGCTCAATTGATTGAGTTTTATCAATTCTATATGTTTGGCTACTACGTCAATCTCGTAACGCTCCTGCCTTTAATCATATATTATAAAATCAACAAGGCGCATCAAGAGGAGTTCATCGCTAATCATCTAAAACGGTCTATAAAAATTTATTATTGGTATATTGCTTGGTCAGTTTTTAGCGGCCTATTCTTCGAATCAAATAACCTTTGGGTACAAATGGTTGGCGTTGCAGTCACTTGGTTGATGCTATTTGTTTTGATCTACGTTGCTACAAGTTGTGGAAAAGGTATTATTCAAGTATTCAAAGAACAATCAGCATCTGATAAAAAAGCTATGTGCGCTAAAACCTAATGAATTAGATAGCAAGTGATGGATGATTTGTTGGGCTTGATTATGTATAAACCTAATTTGTTAATCAGTGTTGTGACAATGCTTCGTCTAGCAAGTTATCAATAATTGATTTGTAAAAAGCTTTAAAGTAAGCATACAGCAATAATTGCGACTATAATCGGGTGTTAGATTAGACATTACATCTAAAGCAAAACGTATGGAACACGATAATCAAACGCCTGAACAACAAGCAAGAGCGCAAATAGACAAGCAGCTCATTCAAGCGGGTTGGGCCATTCAAGATAAAAAAAGATTAAACTTATACGAATCACTCGGTGTTGCTGTCAGAGAGATGGATACCGATACTGGCCCTGCGGATTACATGCTGTTTGTCGATGGAAAAGCCTGCGGTATTATCGAAGCTAAAAGAGAAGGCACAAATCTAGGGCAAGTCGCCGAACAATCGGGGCGATATGCCACCTCGCAAACTAAAAATATTCGTCGTTGGGTGGGTGATGATGAGCCTTTACCTTTTTTATATGAAGCGACTAATGTAGAGATCTATTTTAGAGATGAACGAGACCCAAAACCTCGCAGCCGTACTGTATTTCACTTTCATCAGCCCGAAACCTGCTATCGCTGGTTAAAAGAAGAAACTACCTTTAGAGCTAGACTGCAACAAATTCCCGAACTTAATACGGAAGGCTTACGAGACTGTCAGATAGAAGCTGTTACAGGTATGGAAGACAGTTTAAAGCAAGCAAAGTCACGTGCATTATTGCAAATGGCAACAGGGGCAGGTAAAACTTACACCGCTGTTACCCAAATTTATCGCCTGGCCAAATTCAGTAAAGTAAAACGCGTATTATTTTTGGTAGATAGAGGTAACTTAGGGCGACAAGCTTTAAAAGAATTCCAACAATACACCGTACCCGATGATGGACGTAAATTTACTGAACTTTATAACGTCAGTATTTTAGGCACAGCAGGCATTGCAGATGAAACAAAAGTTACCATCTCCACCATTCAACGTCTTTATAGTCAGTTATCAGGTAAAGAGTTAGATGATGAAGCGGATGAACACTCAGGCTACGAGATTGATAACAACACCTTTAATAAACAACCTAAACAGGTCAGTTATAACCCAGCTATTCCCATAGAAGCCTTTGACTTGATTATTATTGATGAATGTCACCGCTCAATTTATAACCTCTGGCGACAAGTTCTAGAATATTTTGATGCTTTTTTAGTCGGCTTAACAGCTACGCCCACCAAAAAGACCATCGGTTTTTTTAATCAAAATATGGTCAGTGAATACACTCATGAAGATGCAGTGATTGATAAAGTAAACGTCGGTTACGATATTTACAGCATTCGCACTAAAAAAACTGAACAAGGCGACAAAATAGAAGCGGGAACCACGGTACAAATCCACGATAAACTCACCCGTAAAAAACGCTTAGAAATATTAGACAAAGACGAAGAATACACTGGCAAACAAATAGATCGCTCTATTATTGCACCTAATCAAATCATCACAATTATTCAAACTTTTAAAGACCGCGTATTTACCGATATATTTCCAAATCGCTCTGGTGAATGGCTACCGAAAACCTTAATTTTTGCTAAAGATGATGATCATGCAGAACGCATCGTTAATACCATGCGTGAAGTCTTTGGTGAAGGCAATAACTTCTGTAAAAAAATCACCTATAAAGTGGGTAAAAAAATAGCTGAAGATACCATTACAGAATTTCGCACCAGCCCACAGTTACGGGTTGGTGTAACTGTCGATATGATAGCCACTGGCACTGATATAAGACCGCTGGAAATTGTGATGTTTATGCGCGATGTAAAAAGCCCAGCCTACTACGAACAAATGAAAGGCCGTGGCACACGCATAATCAGCCAAGATGAATTTAGAAAAGTCACCCCTGATGCCAAAGGCAAAGCCCGCTTTGTTTTGATTGATTGCGTAGGCGTAACCGAATCAGATAAAACCGAATCTAAATCATTAGAAAGCAAACCCAGTGTTTCCACTGCAAAACTCATGGAACAAATCGCCCGTGGTGATAGACACAGCGACAGTTTACGCAGTTTGGGTAATCGGCTCATTCGTTTAGATATAAAACTCGATGCTCAACAACGCAAACAAATAGCAAAACTGTCAGGTAAACCACTGGCATTAATCGCAGGGGAATTAATCCACGGGACTAATGACGAAACCTTAGTTGAGCAAGCGCAAAGCCAATTTAATACCGAAACCCCCACAGAGCAACAAATACAGCAAGCGTTTGAATCGCAAGCCGATGAACTGATCAAACCATTTCATAATCCCGATTTAAGAGAATTATTAGAAGCCTTACGCCGAGACAGTGAGCAAATCATTGATGAATCAGCAGATGAATTATTAAATGAGAAACTCGGTTACAGCCAAGAAAAAGCAGAAAGCTGTATTAAAAGCTGGGAACAATTTATCAAAGATCATCAAAATGAGTTAGATGCTATACAACTGATTTACAACCAACCTTATCAGCAACGCCACCTCAGCTACGAACAAATAGAAAAACTAGCAGAAGAAATTGAACAACCTCCGTATAATCTAGCCCCTATAGCCGTATGGAAAGCCTACGAACAACTGGAAAAAGCCAAAGTAAAAGGTGTACCGCCTGAAAAATTACTGACTAATATTATTAGTTTAATTCGTTTTTCCACAGGACTAAGCAATATACTGGAACCATTTAACGAATTAGTGAATAACCGCTCTGAAAACTGGATAAACCAGCAATCCACCGACTTTAAGTCAGAGCAACTGCAATGGCTGAATAAAATTAAAGACCAAATAGCCCAAAATGCCGAAATGACTGTAGAAGATTTTGAATACACACCGTTTAATCAGGACGGTGGCTTATTAAAAGCCAAAGAATTATTTGGCAATGAACTGGATGGGATTATTCAGGAATTGAATGGGTATTTGATTGCATGAGTGAAGTAGAAGAGAAAGAATTATCTGAAAAATGGGAATGGTCTACGTTGGGTGAAGTATGTGAAAAGCCACAGTATGGCTGGACAACAAAAGCCTCAAAAGAAGGCAATTTACACTTATTAAGAACGACAGATATTACAGCGGGTCAAATTAATTGGGCTACAGTACCTTATTGCGTCGCTGAACCAGAAGATACAGAGAAATATCGAATAAAAGATGGCGATATTGTGGTTTCCCGTGCTGGGTCGGTAGGAGTTAGCTATTTAATTAGCAACCCAAAACCATCAGTTTTTGCATCATATTTAATTCGCTTTAAACCACTAATTAATCGTAAATACGTTTATTATTTTCTTAAAAGCCCTGCTTACTGGAATGCAATATCTGAGAAAAGTTCAGGAATTGCATTGCAGAATGTAAATGCGACTAAGTTAAAAGAAATTAACATCCCAATTGCCCCACCAGCACAACAAAAACAAATAGTAGCCAAAATAGAACAACTTTTCTCTCATATTGACGCAGGGATAGAAGCCCTAAACACAGCCAAACAACGCCTAAAACAATACCGCCAATCAGTTCTTAAAGCCGCTGTAACAGGTGAGCTAACTAAAGAATGGCGAGAAGTAAATAAAGAAAAGCTAGAACCCGCCAGTCAATTACTCGAACGCATTTTACAAACTCGCTGCCAAAAGTGGGAAGAACAACAGCTAGAGCAATTTAAAGCAAAAGGTAAAATACCTAAAAATGATAAGTGGATGGAGAAGTATAAAGCCCCGAAAGCATCAGTTTTACATATGGATTTGGAAGTTCCAGAAGAATGGGAAGTTGCATCAGTTGATCAAGTAGCTGAAGTGTTTTTAGGTAAAATGCTAGATAGAAGTAAACATACTACTGGAGAGCGTCTACCATACCTTCGTAATATTAATGTTAGATGGGGGCATATTGATACAAATGATCTTTTTGAAATGTTTTTTAAAGAAAGTGAATTAAAAAGATTCGAAGTAATAGCGGGTGATGTTCTCATTTGTGAAGGAGGTGAGCCTGGTAGAGCTGCTGTATGGAAAGAAACTAATACAACGATTAAATATCAGAAAGCATTGCATCGAGTAAGGTTTTATTTACCAATTCTTCCTCAATATTTAGTCTATTTACTTGAATATTTTGCATCAACAGGGTTGTTAGCAAGGTATTTTACAGGAAGTACAATTAAACATTTTACTAAAGAGTCATTTTTAACATTACCTTTTCCGTTACCTTCATTAATTGAAATGCAGCAAATTATTTCTGTAGTTGATGAAAAGATGAACTTATCTATGCGGCTAGAAAAGGAAATAAATAGACAATTGTTAAAAGCAGAAAAAAATAAACAATCAATATTATCATCAGCATTTTCAGGGAATTTATGAGGAATAGTCAGTGAATATAAATCACATTATTGTGCATTCAATAGAAAAAGAGCAGCACCAAACGGCGATTACTCTGCATTTGCGAACGGAAGAACTACAAGTTGATGATAAGGTTGTTTCATTACTTGAAGGCGTAAGAAGTGTTTATACAAATAAAACTGGTAAGGCATTTGGAATGTTAGGTATAAATCGTTCTTTCTCTAGAGAATTAAAAAAGTTTCAGCAGGATGAAATAGAGTTTATAGAGTTTACGAATGTTGCTATGAATGAGTTAAAAGGACATATGGCTCAAGAGCCTTTAGCGACAGGAGGGTATCTTCTATTTTCTGATTTTAATAATAATGGTAAGCATTATTTTATGGTGATAATGCTTAAATCAAAGGATGGTTTATCCTTTGATGATGAATTAAAACTCATGGATGCTCATCATCTTGAGTTAGATAAGCTTCATTTTGCTGCTAGAGTTGATGTGGATTCATGGTTGAGTGATGCAGGTGAAAATAATGTTTCTTTTGTTAAGGGAAGAGCATCTTCTGCTGTTACTACATATTTTAAAGAATTTCTTGGCGTTGAAGAATTTTCTGAATCAGCTAAAACAACGCAAACGTTAGTTACTGCTGTTATAAATTATTGTCGACAAGAATTGGAATTAGATAATGAGGCTACTGAGTCTTATAAAATAACGGTTCATGATTATTGTAAATCGAAACACGCAAATGAAGAGCCTATTTTTTTAGATGAACTTTCAAGATTTTTAGATGAAGAGACCCCAAGTGCATTTATGGAGTATGCACAGGAAAAATACGAAATCCCTAATGAATTTCAGGTGGATATAGGCAAGCTTAGGAAGTTTTTAAGGTATGCTGGGTATGATAAAGATGTACGTATTTCTTTTACTTCGGAGATATTTGGTACAAGGGTTAAATATGATTCTGAAACAGATGTACTTACAATTAAACAACCACCTAATTCTCTTAAAAAACAACTAGTAGCTGAAATGCAGCAGGAAAATGATGTTGCAGGACAGGATTAGATAAAATGACTCAACTGGAAAGAACAATAGAAATATATAGGTCAATTGAAAGTCCAGTGTGGGAAGGTGATCATCTGTGTGGTCGAGTAAGAGTGGGAGAACGTTTAAATTCGTTTGTTTCTGAATATGAAGATGATTTTGAAGTGGAGCTAAAGGACGGGCAAGGTTTAGTTATAAGTAATGATGATTTAGCGCAATATGACTTTCTTCAAATAAAGTTTCTTCCTCCAAGGAAAGTGTTTTCATTTTTCGCTAAAGATTTTGATGATTATTTAGAGCATTTTAGTTTTCTCTATAAGCAAGCTAATGAGTTTTATATTGCTGATATTGATGGGCTTTATAAGAATAGTGATAGTTCCAGTAGTCAGATTAAAGCATATTGTTTTGTTGTAAGTTTATATGAATTGCTGTTACGTGTAGCCGATCATACCGAAAAAGAGGGCGCTTCAACTCATAGGCATATTATTTTATCTGTTTCTGGAAAAGAAGATATTCCTGTTATTTATAGCAGTCAAGACATTATTCGTCTAAGTGAAAATTTACATGGTAAAAATATAACAAATATAGAAGAGGAGTTGTTTTCGTCACCTCACAAAGCGTCTAAATTATCGTTATTTAAGAAATCCATTTCTCAATATTTATCAGGTAATAACTCTGATGTAAAGTTTGCAATATTAATTGAACAGTTACTGGAAATATATAAAAATTATAAAAATAATTATGAGCTATTTCTTCATGAGTTTTCTTTTGAAGATGAAAAAGAAAAGCTGGAGCAGAAAAAACAGGAGTATCTTCTTAAGCTCAATGATATCTTAAATGGAATTCATGGAAAGTTGTTAGCTG
>WTAG01000734.1 GCA_013139755.1 Methylomarinum sp.
TGAATCGTGTCGCCCACCGTAAATGGCGCGGCGGCATCCAGACTCTTGGTAACCGCGACATCGGCTGCAGGTAGCGCATTACCACCATTGCCGGTATTGTCACTGTTATTACTGGCGTCTGGATCGCTTTCATCTGCAGCCACGCTGACGGCATTGTCAAAGCTGCCACTGGCTGGAATTGTTGCGGTGACGATAATGGTCTCCGATGCACCATTGCTCAGGGTGGTGATAGTACAGGGAAAACTGCTGCAGTTAGTGCTGGATACATTGGTAATATTCAGGTTTGTCGGGGTATCCGTTACCACCACATCACTGGCCGCATCCGGGCCGCTATTACTCACTACAAGGGTGTATTGAATCGTGTCGCCCACCGTAAATGGCGCGGCGGCATCCAGACTCTTGGTAACCGCGACATCGGCTGCAGGTAGCGCATTACCACCATTGCCAGTGTTGTCACTGTTATTACTGGCGTCTGGGTCACTTTCATCTGCGGCCACGCTAACGGCATTGTCAAAGCTGCCATTGGCTGGAGTAGTTGCGGTGACAGTAATGGTCTCCGATGCACCATTGGCAAGGGTAGTGATGGTACAGGGCAAGCTGTTGCAGTTGGTACTGACAACCGTGTCAATAATCAGATTTGTGGGGGTATCGCTCACCAGCACATTGCTAGCTGCATCCGGGCCGTTATTAGTCACCACCAGGGTGTATTGAATCGAATCAGCTACCGTAAATGGCGCGGCGGTATCCAGACTCTTAGTGACCGCTATGTCAGCAGCAGGTAGAGCAACATTATTGTTCGAATCGTTGATATCTGCAATACCGTCACCATCTGTATCACAAATAGCATTTGTGTTGATAACATAAAAGTCGTTCTCGGTGCGCCCAGGTGCAACATCTTCCGCCAAATAACTGATGGAATTGAACTCACCCCTGATGACAAAACCACCATTAGTAGAATTTATATTGGGGGGCGCTACGACATTGTCTGGGTTAATATCACGAATAACAAAACCATCACGTATCAATTCATCATTTCCTGGTTTTTCCGTATTTTTCAATATAATAATATCCTCTTCCATGATGGGAATACCATTCTTGTCAACCAGTCCTGTGAAATCCATGCCGGAGTGGTCCAACCCGCTTAACCAGAAAATAGGGTTAACAATGGGAGGACTGGCAAACTGATTCATTATTATCGTGCCATTCTGGGTATTTAAAAGCAGTATGGCAACATTGTCTCTATTGGTGTCAGGAGCACGACTTGGGTACGTAATGTTTCCGCTTGTTGACATGGAAAAATCATTGCCGTCATTTCCGACAACTGTCACCGCGTCGGCGGCGGTTCTGGTGTATCGCGTGAGAAGGCACTCGCCTTCACCCACCAATCCGTCACCATCAAGTGTAATGTTGTAAGCTATATCTTCGGTGGCTCCTGTACCGGCTTCACCGAAGGTATTTGTATATGCCCCATCAGCTACCGTGATCTGCGAAATGCTTCCGACGGTAGAGTTTTCTATATCCTCTATCGTTCCCATAGCACCTTTTGTAAACTCGGCTATATACACCCAATTATTGCTGGAGCCACCGGGAACTAGGTTGCTTAAAAAGCCATTGGTGACACCTATATCATAGATATCGAACCCTTGGGGCTCTTCGCTGAAAGCAAATGTTACATGTGTTTTGTCAAAACTGCGTAGTTCCGTCCTGTCTGCAATAATCTCCAACTGTGGGGTCGCAGCCCAGAGTGTTGGAAGGTAGAACGCAGCGATTAATGCCATCGCAGAAGCTTTGCAGTATTTAACAATCATTGTTACTATTCCATCCGTAGTAGAACATTCAGCCGACTCTTAACGGCTTGCCGATTTGACGGCGGGGCCGGAAGCCTGCTAGGCCAACCAGCAGTAAGCCTATCAGAATAAACCCTCAGCTATTCAGCATCGGTATGTCAATAATTCGACCACCGAGGGTCCCGGAAAACGTGACGCCGTTCACGATAGGATCCGCAAGCGCGACATCTAATGGCTGCGCATTGAAGGCCTCGACCGAGATGCCTGTTGTATCCACATCGGAAGAGTTCCCTACCGCTGTGGCCAGTTCGACTGCCCACAACAAACACAACTTGAACAGAGCTCATACCAGAGTATAGTCTAGGTACACCTCCGTGCACCTTAATGATAGTTTTTGGGACTCCTATCACAAAAATCGACTCGCCACGCGGCGAATCAATAATGCCTTGGTACATCCTGCGCCCACCACGACTACGCCCAAAACCCAGCATAATCACGGTTCCCACAAATGGCTTTACGGCTCCTCGGTAAAAATTTTAGCCTCCCTCGCGCGCTACAAAAAAATGCGCGAAGATTTTTCTGTTACTGCCTAAATTTAGCCGACCCAATTGGGAAATTATTTATCTGAGAAGCTATAGACTGAGTTTGTTGCACTTCTGCGGCTAAAAACTCTCTAGCAGTCATAGAAAGAAATAATCGAAAAACAATGCCTTATATTCAGATACGGGTCACTTTAGTGCTTAAAATTGATAAGCTAAAATCACCCTAAACTGCTCAGTATCAATAGATGATTGTTTATCAGTCATGAATGCATACATAAAATCTACACTGAACATTTGCTGATATTGATAGCGCAGATAAGCATCCACTTCTTGAGTGTGAAAATCCGCTACATTTTCTGCCTGAAAATCACCCGCCGCAACACCGAGGGTCAGCGCCTCTAAAAAATGCGGCTGGTATTCTAAATTAAATAATAAAGCC
>WTAG01000717.1 GCA_013139755.1 Methylomarinum sp.
ATGGAATAACTTCCCGAAGTTATAACGCAGGATTTTTGCTTCAGCTGGGATGATCTCATGAGGCGCATAGTTATTCTACGCAACGAATGAGATCATCCCAGCTGGAGCAAAAAAACCAGTTAGAGATCGGGAGGTTATTTCATGCACGTTCCTAAGGGCTGCGACAAAAATGGAATAAAGTCTTATTAATTATACGCTCTACTGTTGCGTTGATTGGTTTTTCAGCCAAACAAACGGGACAAACTACTAGTTCTGATGTCTCATTTAATAGTTTTTCCGGTTGGGGTTTGAAAAGCTCAAGGCATCCATCACAGCAAAACCAGTATTGTTTTTTATTGTAAAAAATAGGAAAAATCTTTTTCCCGAGAAATACCTAAGCGAACTAAGGAACAGCCACACGCTGGACAAATGGGGGTTTCCATAATTAAACCTCGTTCTTATCAAGTATGGGTAAGCAGCTGCCATTTTTATTCTTCTAAGATAAAAATATGTTTTTGTAACCCCTGTATTTAATGAGCATCTGATCAAGTCCAATTATTTTTAGCAAGCATGAAAAATTCTAAACTCCGTTCTACAGAACATAGTCAAGAGGCGTTTTAGTTTTTTGAAGTTCTTTTTTTTGTATAGTTAAGTCAGAAGGGAAGAGATTATCAGAACAGTTTTTACTGTTTATATTTTTTGGAGATTTTGATTGATAAAAATGCCAGAATAATATCTAAATTGATTAAGGAACCTGATTAAGTTGATTAGAATTTAGCGCAGAAAAAACAGTCGCTATTTTTCACGAAGTGAGGGGTAATAGTCATTCTATTACGCCGATCTTCGTGGAAAATAGCGGCAGTTTTAGCAAGCCAAAAATAATTGGACTTGATCAGAGCTTCCTTAAGAGAATGGACATTATTTAAATAGGACTAAGGTATTTAACATTATGACATCGTTACGTTTCCATCAAATATACCCCCATCAAAAAATGCCTGTATTGGCGAAAGATTTTCAAGTCGTTGCTCCAAAACGAGCAGAACTATTTTGCCATCCATTTAAGGAGGCTAAAAATGCGGGTTGTTATTTTTTCTCACCGATTGATTTTGAATTTAAACTATCAGAACAACAATTACAGTTAAGAGTAAAAAAAGATGATGGCAATTTTAAACTATGGGATATTTCCATTACTGATGAATCTTCAAATAACAATTTTATTTTACTCTCTGATATTTCAGAACAAAAAAGTAATGCCTGTTTAAGCCAATATCGACAACGTATTGCTAAGGAAAAAGTCCCTGATTTTATAAATGTTGATAGCTTCGGTTTTTATGAAGTGATGGTTAATGTGTTTTTAGAAAAAGATTCACAGCAAGTTTTTTTACAAATCTGGCTGGGTGGGGTGCTGGAAACAGAGCAGAGCGAAAGTATCTTTATTAAACACCCTAGTAATGTGTTGTCAGACTCTGGATTTATCTGTTTAGACGGTATTATTGATAGTTCAAAATGGAAAGGGTGGATGGCTGTCGTTATTAAACCAACGGATAAGGAGTGCTGGGTTAAAGTCAGTAGCGAGCAACCACTATGTCAGATAATTGGAATTCCAACGCCGATTTCCTCGTTAGAAACCTTCAGTGCAGAGAATGTTGAAACAGATATCTTTATGAAACCTATTCAGTGGCACTTGTTTGATGAAACATACAATCGAAAACCAGGTAAATATCAGCGTGAATTGCTTGAGAAAAGATAAAGTTAAAAGATAAGCATCTTGACGAGCGCAAGATGCTTATGAATGAATCAAGCGACTATATTTATATTTTGCCCTGTATTGGGACTGATTGAAGGAGTAGCCTGAGTTTCTGCTGATTTTTCAACAGGTGTTTGTTTGCTTTCTAATTCAGCAGCTGGGGTTGCGGGTTTTGCTTGCGCAGCTGCATGGGCGTGTCCACCGCCGCCAGTTGGTCCAACTTCCATAATATTTCCTCATTGTTTAATTAAATTATGTTGCACTAAAGTTAGCGATTGAAAGTTGATTTTCTTTAGCGTAAAAACAAAATAAAATCATATTAATCATTATCTTATAGTATGTTTGTGTTGTCACCAAGGTATTAGTCGAATAGCGTTTTAAAACCTTACATATTTTTTATTTTTTAATGAATACTTACTTTATTGCTCTTGGGTCAAATAACAATTCTGGTCTACCTGTTAAATAACCTTGAATATAATCTACGCCAAGTTCTTGTAATTTTTTTTGTTCTTCAGCATGCTCAACATATTCAGCGATGGTTTTTTTATTTAAAAGTTTGGCTGATGAAATGATAAAACGGATGACTTGTTCTGAATAAGGTTCCTTTAACATATGTTGTACAAAATAACCGTCAATTTTAAGATTATCCACATGAAATTTAGACAGGTTTGCCAAGTTGCTGGAACCGATACCAATATCATCTAATGATAACTGGCAACCGAGTTCGTTTTTTAGCTTAAACATCAATTGGGAGGCTTGTTCATAATCTTTATCAGCAACATTCTCAGTAATTTCAAAGCAGACTTGTTCAGGGTTAACGC
>WTAG01000440.1 GCA_013139755.1 Methylomarinum sp.
ATATAGAGAAAAGCGGACTAAAGTCCGCTCTACACTTTATTCAAACTATGCCTACTCACTTAAAATACAAGTAAGCATTATTCTGAATTACAAATATGAGCAGCAGTAATCAGCAGGTGCTTTGATATTTACTTTAAACTTCACATTTGCTGGCACTTCAAAGGAATCACCTGCATTAATAACTTGCCATTGCTCTGACTCAGGCAATAGCACTTCCAGCTCACCCGCCAAAATTTCCATTATTTCTTTAGTGTCTGTACCAAAAGTATATTCACCGACTTGCATAAAACCCAATGTTTTTACAGTGCCATCAGCAAACTTAACCGTACGGCTAGTCACTTTTCCATCAAAATAAATATTGGCTTTTTTTACAATGGTTACATCATTAAATTCTGTCATTTCTCTCTCTTTTGTTAAGTCCTATAGACATTAAATAATTGATTACAGACCCAACAAAAGGTCTGCTTTAATAGCTTCTATATCTTCCAATCCGACTGAAATCCTCACCAAACTGTCTTTAATTCCCACTTCAGCCCTAACTTCAGGTGCTAAACGACCATGCGTGGTGGTTGACGGATGCGTGATTGTACTTTTTACATCACCTAAATTTGCTGTAATAGACAACATTTTAGTCGCGTCGATTAATTTCCAGGCATGCTCTTTACCACCAAGCAATTCAAAACTCACAACACCACCAAAATGGCTTTGTTGCTGCTTTGCCAATTCATGTTGAGCATGAGATTCCAAACCTGGATAATGAACTTTTGCAACACCTGGTTGTTTTTCTAACCATTTTGCTAACTCAAAGGCATTATCGCAATGTGCTTTCATCCTTACTGTTAAGGTTTCTAAACCCGACAAAAATACCCACGCATTAAAAGAACTCATTGTTGCACCACCGGTACGTAGATAAGGATAGATATATTTCTCTATAATCTCATCACTTGCAACAACCGCACCACCGACACAACGCCCTTGTCCATCGATATATTTAGTGGCTGAATGCACAACAATATCAGCACCTAATTCAAGTGGTTTCTGTAACACAGGAGTACAAAACACATTATCGACAATCAATAAACAATCATGCTTGTGAGCAATATCAGCAATCGCTTGAATATCAGCAATTTCAATCAGTGGATTTGAGGGGGTTTCCAAAAAAAGAAACTGGGTATTAGGCTTTATTGCAGCCTCCCATGCCGCTGGATTAGTTAAATTGACAAAATCTGTTTCAACACCAAATTTACCAAAATAATTTTGGAACATTAAAACAGTATTACCAAAAACACTACGTGACGAGACAATATGATCGCCTGCTTTTAGCAAGCCCATACCTACTGCCATAATTGCGGCCATACCTGATGAAAAAGCTAAACAGCGCTCACCTTTTTCCATTAAAGCCAAACGCTTTTGAAATACATCAACCGTTGGATTAGTAAAGCGTGAATAAATATTACCCGGCTGCTTTCCAGTAAACCTTAAGGCAGCTTCTTCAGCACTTTTAAAGACATAGCTAGAGGTCATAAAAATAGGCATACTATGCTCATCTTCATGGGTTCTATTATGTCCTGCTCTAATAGCTTGCGTCTCTAATGAATAGTCGTTCCAGTCAAAATCAGTCATTTTTCATCATATATTAGTCTTGTATCCCTAAGGACACCGGCACTTAAATCAGTAAAATCATACAGAATAAAAAAGCGGACTAAAGTCCGCTCTGCAATTTATAAACAGCCTAACAAGTAATTAACTCGCCTAAATTTAATTTTTAGCGGAAATTTTTTCGTGATTAAACACAACACGCTCAATTACGGCAGCCAAGTATGATTTAGCAAATTCTGGATCTAAACCGTATTGTTGAGCAATCTCAACAATACGAATATATTGCTCAGCTTCCCTCGTTAAGTCTTTAGACGGTAATTGATGCTCAGCTTTATAATACCCAACCCTATCAGTCACTTTAAACCTCTCCGCAAACATCGCAATAATTGCATTATCAATATTGTCGATGCTCTTTCTCATATCTTCAAGAGATTCCATTTTCTTCCCCTTTGCTGATTAACAAGGATGCATTTAGTATTATTCTGCGTTTTGTATATCAATAATAAAATTATCCGCAGCTCTACTTGTTTGAGCCCCATCATTTCTAAGCATATTAGTACGCTCCAGATAAGCCTCATCAATATCACCTGTCACATATTCCTTATTGAAACAAGAGGTATCAAAATGCGTAATCTTTGTATTTCCTTTTTGTACCGCCTCAATCAAATCCTCAAGGCCCTGATAAATCATCTTATCAGCACCAATTGCCACACCTACCTCTTCCTCAGTACGGTTATGTGCAATTAATTCTTCTGCTGCCGGCATATCAATACCATAAACATTAGGATACCTAACTGGGGGCGCTGCCGATGCAAAGTAAACCTTCTTAGCACCTGCATCTCTAGCCATTTGAATAATTTGCTCAGAGGTTGTTCCCCTAACCACTGAATCATCAACCAGTAATACGTTTTTACCTTCAAACTCTAAACCAATCGCGTTTAACTTTTGCTTGACTGATTTCTTGCGCATTTGCTGGCCAGGCATAATGAAAGTTCGCCCAATATAACGATTCTTCATAAAGCCTTCTCTAAACTTAACTCCCAGTCTATTAGCCATCTGTAACGCAGATGTCCTACTGGTATCTGGAATAGGAATAACCACATCAATATCATGATCAGGCCATTCTTTTAGCACTTTATCGGCTAATTTCTCACCCATTCTTAAACGCGCTTTATACACAGAAATATCATCAATTATGGAATCAGGTCTTGCAAAGTACACATACTCAAAGATACAAGGACAATGATCAACTGTTTCTGAACATTGCTTAGTATGCAATTTACCTGTCACCTCAACAAATATCGCTTCACCTGGCTCAATATCTCTTGTACGTTCAAAATCCAGCACGCTTAAAGCAACATCTTCCGATGCCACCATAAAATCCGAACCATTTTCAGTTTTTCTTTCCCCAAATACCATCGGTCTAATGCCATGAGGATCTCTGAATGCCAAAACACCAAAACCAGCAATCATTAACACAACCGCGTAAGCACCTCGGCAACGTTTATGTACAGCAGATACCGCCTGAAATACATCATCAGCATCTATCCGCAATTTACCAAGTTGCTGCAATTCATGTGCAAAGACATTGAGCAATATTTCAGAATCTGAATTGGTATTCAAATGTCTCTGATCATCTTTAAAAAGCTGTTCTTTTAATTCTTCCGTATTGGTTAAATTTCCGTTATGAGCCAACGTCAAACCAAAGGGCGAATTAACATAAAATGGTTGAGCTTCAGCTGAACTAGAACAGCCCGCTGTTGGGTATCGCACATGAGCAATACCCATTGAGCCTCTCAGCTTCATCATTTGCTCTGCAGAAAATACATCCCGAGCTAAGCCATTGTCTTTACGTAAATAAAATCGTCCCTCTTCGCACGTTACAATGCCAGCAGCATCTTGCCCGCGGTGCTGCAATACAGTCAACGCGTCATAAAGTTCCTGGTTAACATTTTGATGAGAAACAATTCCGGCAATACCACACATGTTTATAAACCTTTACAATTAATAATTGACATAGCTCGCCAAACCAGACGGGATATGATCACGTAACCAAACAGCAAGTGCCTGGAAAGGGGGGATTAAAACAGATTCTTTCCACCAAGAATCTTCCGGCAAAGGAGTTAATCCTGCCAACATAATAATAATAGCAACGACAACTAGTCCTCGTCCTATTCCAAAAATCATACCTAAAAACCTGTCTGAACCTGTCAAACCGGTCTTTTTTACTAATTCATTTAACAAAAAGCTAATCAAAGCACCTAAAATCAGCGTTACAACAAATAAAATTGCAAATGCACTGGCAATTCTAGCTGAAGGATAACTGATCATAGATTCCAGAAATACTGAAAATTCCCGGCTAAACGTTAAACCTATCCAGATAGCAAGCATCCAAACAACTAAAGAAAAAGCTTCTTTAATCAAGCCCCTTAATAATCCGATTAATAAGGAAATCACTATAAGAGCAATAATAGCGTAATCTATCCAGATCATTTAATACCCCAATACTTTATCAACAGCTTTTAATATCCACTTTAATCAAATCAAAACAACCTAATAGCGTCCACTTCACTCGTCGACAGATGTCAGAATTGCTTTAATATGATTAAGGGAGTTCAGCTTATCCTTCATTGCCTCAGCTCTTTTTTTAACCAATTCTGGCCCTACTCTTACCCTGTATAGCACACCATTCCCAGAGGCTACTTTGCTTATTGTGGCAGGAAAACCTTGCTGCCTTAGTTGATTTTGCAAGGCTGTCGCATTACTTTTCTGACCAAACATACCTGCCTGAATAAACCAGCGTTCCATCTCTGCTTTATGCAGCGGGACTTTAGCAACTTCCTTCAAAGCCAGAGGCTCGGGAAGCTTCATGACATCATCTGTATTTTTGGGTAACGATATCGCTTCAGTATCAAATAGTTTAATCGGTTGATCCGGTATTTTTAACTCACTGATCATTTTACCGGTTTTATCAATAGGGTCATCAAATAACATAGGCACAAAAATTGCCGCTAAAGATGTGATAACGACCACCCCCACTAAACGCTGCTTTAAACCCTGTTCCAAAACCATACCCCTAATTATTCTCAAGCTGAACCAGATACTCTGAAACCATCATGAAAGAACCGAAAATAAGTATCAAATCACCTCTTTCGGCATTCTGTTCTGCTGCCATATAAGCTTCTGAAAAATCTTTATAGCCAAATGTTACATTATCCAGCTGACACTGCTTAAAACATTCCCGCATAAAGCCTTCACTGGCTGCTCTTGAATTACTCAATGGCGAAAAAAACCAATGATTAATAACAGGGCTAATAATTTCAATGACTAATTTAATATCCTTATCTTTCATCATTGAAAAAACCGCGTGAATTTTTTTATCTGAAAAGTTTGCCTGCAAATAACTAAGTAAGGCTCGAACTGCCTGAGGGTTATGAGCTACATCAAGCAAAACAGGTATTTCAGCATCAAGCAACTGAAACCGCCCCTTTAATTGAATAGTCTGCAAACCTGTATGAATAGCCTGCTCACTGACTGGTAAGCATTCATCCATTTCAGTAACTGCCATTAATACGGTGGCTGCATTACGATATTGATGATCACCTTTTAATGCAGGAGTCGGAAGCGACAAATACTTTCGAGCTTTACTACCAGAACAAGACCATTCCCAAGTATTTTCGTTATTTTGAAAATCAAATTCGTGATTTATGCGCAATAAAGGCGTGTTTTTTTCAGTTGCGCATTGCAATAAAGATGCTGGGGGCACTTGATCGCCGATTACCGCAGTAACACCTGCTCTAAAAACACCTGCTTTTTCGTAAGCAATAGCGTCCCGTGTTTCACCCAACCAGTCAATATGGTCGATACAAATACTGGTGATTATTGATACATCTGAATCAATAATATTAACCGCATCTAAGCGCCCACCTAGTCCTACTTCCAATAATTGAATATCTAAATCAGATCGCCAAAAAATATCAAGCGCGGCTAAGGTTCCAAACTCAAAGTAACTTAAGGAAACATCATCTCTAACCGCATCTATTCTCTCAAATGCTT
>WTAG01000723.1 GCA_013139755.1 Methylomarinum sp.
AAAGATTTTTTACAACATGATACAGGGCTAGATCACCCTGAAAGTCCTGACCGATTAAGTCATATCAATGCGGCTTTAAAATATGAATGGTTATTTTTAGCCGCTGATGTACCTGCGGACATAACAAAAAATGGATATGACCAATTCAGGTTTTATTTTCATGTGAATATTGATCCTGTCATTAGAAATGAACGGATTCATGTTGATCGGTCAGCCTCTAAGAAACTAGGTGGCATCAGACAAACAATCGTTAAATGGCAAGGTTCATCACCTAAAAATAAGGGTGAACGCTGGAAAAAATATAATATTTTAGACTGGCGTATTTTTCAATATGCCACAGGTGCATCCACTATGAAACAACATTGTCAGTTTGAAGCAAAAATAAACCTTCAAGAACCAGGACTGTTCATGGGGTCGTCTTTTCCTTCCTTTATTGCAAATTGAAATAGATCCCCTTTATGAGAATGGCAAGTTTAAAAAAAGGCAGTACTTAGGCAAACTAGGCAAACAAAAAAAACCGTGTGGTTGATGATTCAGTAAAATAGCTGGTTTCAAAATAACATTAACTTGGTGAGTACATTTTGGCCAGCAGATCACAAACCACCTACGAGCTTTATCTCTGTGAAAAACCCTCACAAGGCCGTGATATCGCCAGAATTCTTGGTGCAAACCAACGAGGTGATGGCTTTCTTCAAGGCGATAAACTAATCGTCAGCTGGTGTATTGGTCATTTGCTGGAAATGATCCCACCCGACGAATATGATGCAAAATACAAACGCTGGTCACTAGCCCATTTACCAATATTGCCGCAAGACTGGAAAATGGCACCCAAAAAGTCCACCAGTAAACAACTAACGGTCATAAAAAATCTGTTAAAACGGTGTCATAGTGTGGTGATAGCAACCGATGCTGATCGCGAAGGCGAAACTATTGCCAGAGAGGTATTGGATTATTTTAACTATAAAGGATCAAGCCGCAGGTTATGGTTATCTGCGCTAGATACCGTGAGTATCAAAAGGGCATTAGAAACAATAAAGCCCAGTGAAGAAACCGAGCCACTTTATTATTCTGGTTTAGCCAGAGGTAGAGCTGACTGGTTGATAGGCATGAATTTAACCAGAGCTTTTACCTTATTAGCTAATGACAGACAAGTCCGCTCAGTAGGGCGAGTGCAAACGCCAACTTTGGCTTTGATCGTTAAACGTGATAGGGAAATTTTAAATTTCAAGGCCGTACCTTATTACGAAGTCATGGCCTACTTCAAAACTAATAATGGCATTGACAATGAACTACTGGAAACAAAATGGCACAATCCAAAAGCGCAGGGTGACGAGAAAAAACAATGCTTAGATAAACAAGAGGCTCAAGCAGTGATTGATCGCTGTCAGCAGCAAATGGGGGTGGTCACAACAGCAACAACGGCCAGAAAGAAACAATCACCGCCATTACTTTATAACTTGTCTGGTCTACAACAAGAAGCATCAAGACGCTGGGGGTACGGTGCTCAAGATGTACTGAATATTGCACAATCACTTTATGAAACCCATAAACTGACTTCCTACCCAAGAAGTGATTGTGAATATCTGCCATTAAGTCAATTTAGTGATGTAAATAGCGTATTACAAGCGCTGGTTAAAAATGATAACGGCCTTAATGCCCTGATTGCACAAACAAATAAAAAACAAAAATCAAGAGTCTGGAACGACAAAAAAATAACCGCTCACCACGGCATTATCCCCACGCAAGCAACACTAGGTATTAACCGCCTGACTGACAAGGAATTTAATATTTATAATCTCATTCGCCGTCGTTACATAGCACAGTTTTTTCCTGATTATGAATACGACCAAAGTACTATTGTCGTCACCATTAAATCGGATCAACTTAAAGCCAGCGGCAGGATTGCCAGAGTCAAAGGCTGGAAGATAGCTTTGGAAGCAGAAACAACACCAGTAAAAACAAACCTATCAAAAGCAGCAGGTGAGGATAATAACAAAGAATTACCTGCAGTTAAAAAAGGCGAGGAATTACTTTGTGACCATCTAAAGCTATTGGATAAGCTTACCAAACCACCCAAACATTTCACCGAAGGCACACTGATCAAAGCCATGGAAACTATAGGCACACAAGTAACCGATAAAGTAATGAAAAAGATCCTCAGAGAAACGGCGGGATTAGGAACGCAAGCGACGAGAGCCAATATCATTCAAACCTTATTTCAGCGGAAATTTATTCAGCAAGAAAAGAAACTGTTAAAAGCCACACCATTGGGTTTTAACTTGATTGATGCAGTACCTAACACAATCAAAGATCCTTTATTAACAGCACAGTGGGAGCAACAATTAGATGATATTGCTAATAGCAAAGGACAAGATATAAATGGCTTTTTAAAGCAACAAATTGATTTACTAAAATCCATAGTGACGCAGGTTAAAACGCCAAAATCAAATAATAGAATTCAGGCTGGCAGAATAAGCAGAAATACTAACGCAAACACTAAACCATCAAAACAAGTTAAGGCGGGTGACTCATGCCCTGAATGTAACAACACATTGGAAATCCGTAGTGCTATCCGAGGAAAGAGAGTAGGGCAAGACTATATTGGGTGCAGTCATTTTCCTGATTGTCGTTTTTATTATTGGCCATAAATTATATCGATAATATCTTAAGAGCTGAGTCTTATTCAATTTTTTACTGGTTCTAAATAGCTAAAAGCGGACTAAGAGGTTGTTTTTCTCATGTATCTTCCTGATCAAAGTCCAGCGGACTCTTCGTCTGTTTTAATGTTCTACTTTGTACTGTATGCGTATAAATCATCGTGGTTCTCACATCACTATGCCCCAGAAATTCTTGAATCGTGCGAATATCATAGTTTGCCTGTAATAAATGACTGGCAAATGAATGACGAAACGTATGTGCGGTTGCCCGTTTAGTCAGTCGAGCATTATTAACTGCCTTTTTAATAGCTTTTGAAACCACCGTTTCATGAATATGATAACGTCGATGTTCTTTACTTTCAGATAACTGTGTTAAAGACTTGGCAGGGAAAAACCATTGCCAGATAAATTCCTTAGCGGCATTTTTATATTTACGATCCAATTGATCTGGCAAAAACGTACCCGAGAAATTTGCTTTTAAATCCGCTTCATGAATGGCAACTACTTTCTGTAACTGAGTTTTTAAGTTTGGAACAATGCTTTGCGGTATAGGTACGGTTCTATCTTTTTTCCCCTTGCCGTCATGAATCGTGACTATTCCATCATCGAAATTAAAATCCTGTACTCGTAACTTCAGACATTCAAAAAGCCTTAACCCGCAGCCATATAATAACTTAGCAACCAAATCGATGGGGTCATCCAAATGATCAAAAATAAGTTCTATTTCCTTTCGAGATAACACCACGGGAATATAAGGTTTGCGCTTGGCCCTTACAACGCCTTTTATGGCACCAAATTCCTTTTTAAGCACCTGCTTAAATAAAAATAACAACGCATTAAACGCCAGATTCTGACTAGCAGCAGAGACTTGTTTTTCTACAGCTAGAAAAGTTAAAAAATCAATCACATCCTGTTGTGAAAGTGTTTGGTAATCCTTGCTTTTAGTAAAAGTTTGTAGCTGGCGTATATATCCTCGGTATGCCTTGAGCGTCTTCGGAGAATAATGACGGATTTTAATTTCATTGACCAGTTGATCAAACACAAAAACCCAGCTAGTACCTGTCGCCTCTTTTGGGTAGTTAGCTGATAATGAATTAGAACGGGGTTGATCATAAGAAGTCTGCTGTACAACCACTTAGCATTTATACGTAATGCTGCGCACAACGTATAAATGCTAAGTGGTTGAACAAAACCGCTATCGCGGTAGCTTTCGAGCCCTCTCCCATAGCCTTTAGCCTTTTTCTAATTTCCTCTCTTCCCCTAAATTACTCGTCATAAGTATCAGTTAGATTGATACTGAAATCTCCTTTTTAAATTGTATAAGGAGAATCAACATGACACCCTTACGTCAAAAAATGATTGATCTGATGACCTTCAGACAATAT
>WTAG01000546.1 GCA_013139755.1 Methylomarinum sp.
TTTTTTCATCCATTAACATAGATTTTACTTGGAGGTAATAATGACGTAACCGCAATAAAATGGCGAAACCATGAGTATCTAAATCCCCCCAATAAAACAACGCTCTATCTTGTAAGCACTGCGCTTCGGCCAACAAATTAACCGCATACCCTAAGCCAAAACAACAATGGCTGCTGGATGATCTGGAAATGCCAAACCATTGACTTTATTTTCTGTAATAAACACAGTTTATGCTGCAATGTTTAGCTGTTTAAACTCACTCACCGTCAACGTTAAATCAGTTAGACCATGAATCGCGAGTTTAACATCTAAAATTCGCAAACGAATCAATGGCTGGTCATAACGCAAACTATAACGACGCTCAAAGCCATGATGACTCAAACCTGTTATATCAGCTTGATAATCCATTTCTGCCAAAGTTTGGGTTAATAATTCATATAAAAACTCGGCTACAAGCGGAGCAAGTTTTAAACAAATTGAGCTGTCTCGGTCTATCTTCCTTCTTCTTATGCCTGTATTTGGGTGTCCATACAAAATGATACATCAGCCGATAGACATAATACGCATTCTTCTTTATACCTCGCGCGGTTATGGATGCGGATTTTATAGCGAGTTGATTTTTGTTGATAGCAAGGCGCTGAAACAGGCGCATAGCAAGCTACGCAATTGTTTTAGCAACGCTGCCTATCGGCAAAAATCGACCGATAGAAAACCGCATCCGTGACCGTGTGAAGTATAGCTCCATAAGCAATACGGTTAAATAATTCTAATCCTGTACCTGCGGAATATATTTATTGTAAACTCTATTTAACGTGGTCAAACTGTATTTTCATAGTACGCATTTTTCAAATGAATCCTCCCCTACATTCAAAACCCCTACTTATTCTGTTAGGACTACTTATTTTGGTATATTCAGCAACTCCGTATGCTGAGCTGCGTAGTAAAAATAAAGCTATTTCTAATGCCTGGGAATTGCCCCCTTTAATTCTCAATGACCTTGAAGGACAGGAACACAATCTATATGACTGGCACGGACAGGTTATTATGCTTAATTTCTGGGCAACTTGGTGTGGCCCCTGCCAAATTGAAATCCCTGACTTTATCAACTACCAGTCAATCTATGCCGATAAAGGCTTGCAAATTATCGGTATTGGGTTAGATGAGCTGCGTAAATTGCGTAATTATGTTCGTACCGTAGGCATCAATTATCCAATACTGCAAGCTGACCCAGAATTACAATATTCATTGTTAAAACAATGGGGAAATCCTTTTGGAGTCCTGCCTTTTACGGTTGTCATCGGCAAAGATGGCCATTTTGTTTTTATGCAGCAGGGTATTTTAAATAGAGAAACTTTTGATAAAGTTGTTAAGCCTTTATTAGCTCAATAACGCCTTTTGTAGCGGAGGGGTAATTCACATATTGTTAATATATTTAAGAAGAATTAATAGGATGATGCTAAGGTACGAAGCGCACCTTTCGTTATGATGCGCTTCGTACCTCATCCTATTATACCAAAGTAGTTTCCCATAATAATTAATGGGAATTTAACTAAAAACATTTAATCCTTTTTTATTTTAATCTGCTCATCTATTTGCCATTGCAAAGGATGTTTTTCGACAATTTCCTGCAAATAAACAGTCATCTTTTCTGCAATCAGTTTTTGCCTGACCCTATCCTTAATTGCGGCATAGTCTTTACGCTCTGCCGGTTTTCTATTAACAATAACAATGAGATGCCAACCTTTATCTGTTTTGACAATAGCACTAAGTTCATTATCTTTTAGGTTTTTAATTGCATCTTCAATTACTGGCTCTGCACTGCCTTCCTTTAACCAGCCCATATCTCCCGAATGCTGATGACCATAAGGATCAATACTATATTGCCCCGCTAGCTCAAACAAACTTTCACCCGCCTTAATTCTAGCCTGCATTTGTTCTGCTTGCTCTTTTGTAGCGAGTACGATTTGTCCTATTTGCCGACGTTCTGGAATGTAGCCAATTTTTGGATGTTGCTGAAAGTAATCTCTCAGTGTGCCTTCATCTGGAATCCATTGTTGTTCTTTGTCAGCTAATAACAGACGAATCGTCAGGTTATGTGCATATTCCTGTATTTGCGCGTCAACATTTTCAGCTTGAGCAACCGCTGCTTTTGCCATCAAAGTCAGTTTAATCCATTCTTCAACTTTTTCAGTTACTTGCTGATTATCAATAGCTATCTGCTGATCTGCTGGTATCAAATCACCATACTTAATCAATATCCCATCACCTTCAGCCAGTATGGTGCCAGCAGTAGGTGTTTTATCCAAACGCTCAAAATAGGTTCTAACGTTTGCTTGTTCAATTAACTTGCTAATTTGCTGGTCTTTCAGGCTAGTAAAATGCTTGGCAACATAAACTGATCGAGCCGCAATCAGCGCATCGCTATTATCTTGTATCTGTGCAGAAAATTGTTGTTCTAATGCTTCGGGTATTTTAATTTGTTGCCGAAGACTGACTAAATAGCGTTGAGCTAACAAAGAGGTTTTAAAGTTACCCATTTCATATTTAAAAAGTTTGCTCTGCTCTTTTCCAGCGATAACAGCTTCTTGATAAAGTGCTTCTGCTCTTGCCATTCTTAACAACATATCGCCTCGAAGATAGGCTTGGTCTTTTTCATCCATGGATGGAAATTGAGTGGCAAAAGGAGCTCCTTGCATCGCGGACTCCAATTGTTGTTCGGTTACTTGGCCGGATTTCCCGATAGTAACGAGAACTTTATTTGCGTTAGCCTGGTTATTAAGCAAAGCAAAAAACAAGCTAATAAAAAATATTTTTTTCATAGATGAGAATCAGATGTTGTTGTGATAAACATGAAGAATGTACTGTGAACTAAAGTTTGCCCTACATTTTGTAAATGCAATTACAAATTATTTACTGGGGTTATACGTACCCAAAAGAAATAAATTTAACAAAAAATGTTAAGTTCGATGGTTACATAAGGTGTGCTAGGTGCCTCAGAGCAACCTATGGCAAAACAATTATTAATTTAAAAAGTTAAATCAATTTTACTCAAGTACTTATCTGTTCCCACACACGGGTGTGTGGGAACAGATAACATAACTTATTTCAGATTTTTACCACCCAAATCATGCGCATTAGAATGAATCCAGCTAATGGCTGCATCCAGATTATCCTTGATTTTATTACCTTTCCAAGTTAATGCTTCTGCAACAATGGGAACACCTGATTTATTCACTTCATGACAAGAAGCACATAATAATGGCCCATGACTACCGTCAGGGTTATATTGTGTTGCTTGTTTATATGTCGTAGGATCAACCGTGGGTGTCACAGGATACAAACCATGAATTGATTCATGACAAGCCTGACAAGCTAAACCTGCATGACCTTTTGAGTAACGCATCGCACTGTATTTACCCGGCTGGTTGATAGGAAATGCAACACCACCCTGACCTTCTACAAATGGAGGCGCATGGCAGTCTGCGCAATGGGGTACACCCGGCGATAACCAATAATCCTTACCGTGACTAGCCGCACTATAAGGAACAGCAGCTATACCTGTCGCTTCCTCTGGTAACTGTAGGGACGATAATTTAGCTGATGGATTAGCCGATAACAAGCTCACATTGACATCACCATCTTCATCTTTAGTCACTAATGGTTCACCATTTTTCATCGCAATTACACCAATATCAGGAATCATCCGGTCTTTAGCCCAGGTTAATAAAATACCTGATTTTCCTGGTGTATCATGGCCGTTTTTATCAAGTACAACTTTTGGATCCAGATATTTTTGCTCCAGTGTTTTACGTGTCACGCCAATGGCTTTGGCAATATCATCCAATGATTTATCACGAATAGTTTCGCCCGTTTGTTTAAAGGCATTATCTAAATTATCACGTTGATATAACTCACGAGAAAGCTGACTATGACAGTTGGTACACCACATGCCTTTACCACCTTGACCATTACCAATTTTTGAGACATTAGTCTGCATCCATTTGCCAATGGAATTTAGATGTTCAGGCGTTCCTACACCATCCTTATCTTTATTTGGATTTGAATGTACATCACGTCCGGCAAAACAGCCCCCTTTGGTATCGCGATTATCTGATTTAGCATAGAAATTTTCCCCTGTCGGTGTAATCGGATAACCTTCCATTCCGCCATCTTGTCTATGCGCTGGATGACATCCCGCACAAGTTCCTGTTCGCCCATCGGCATCTGGCAGCGGACGAATGGTTTGATGCACTCTGTGTAAGGCTTCAGATAAAGGCATAATCGGCGCATCCCAATCTTCACGCTTTTCAGTCCCCCCCATAATCTGAGCAATCCCTTTAGATTGCAATACACCAATCACGTTATCCGCATGACATTGTTGACACAAGACAGGGTCATTACCTAGTCGATTTTGAGTAGCTCGACTACTGGGGTCGTATTTGGCTAAAAACTGAGTCCCATGACGGGCATCATGAATCTGTAAAATGGAGATGGATGTTGCTTTCAAGTCCGCCATATAAGACGTTGCACCCAAACCTTTCCAAAATGCTTTTTCCTGTTTATACAAGGTAAAAGTATCACCATTGGCATTGTCATTAGCATGGCAGTTGGAACAGTTAGGCACATCAATCGGGTTGGTACCAATAAATTTAACTGGCTTGCCGCTATGACTGTCTATAATTGGTTTGCCAGTTTTAGCATCAACCAGACCGACCCAAGCTTCCTGATAAGGACGAATGTCACTTTCCACAATTTCCAGCGGGCTTTTCTTCATCAGCTCATCATAAAATGGCGTCAGTGGTAGACCCAATGCATCCCAGATACCCGGGTTAGTTAACACGATAGGTACATTATCCAGAACTGGTGACTTGGTATACACCACAGTACCGGTGTCACCGGTATAATGCAGATGACCATTTTTCAACGGCATACCTGAAGGACCCGCATCTCTTGGAATCGGCAGCTCTATCCCAATACGTTTCTTTTCACTGTCCTTGCTAGTTTTCTTCGGATTACTGCCTTTTAAATCCTTGTATATATACAGATGAGTAAAATAGGCATTACCTACATTTTCATTGGCACTGTATTTACCATCTTTATTCACATCATAAGGAATGTTCCAGTAAGCCAGTTTAGTCCCTTCTGAGAAAGTATTATCCACATGACCATATTCCAGCTTCATCCTTTTTTTGCCGTCTAGCAAAACTGTTGGATCTTTCGGGTCGGCTTTCAGTAATTGTGGAAAACTATAAGGCCCACTTGCCGTCTTAACCACCTGACTCTGAATCGAGTTGTACGGTGGCAGAATACAGCAATAGGAAAAATCAAAACCGGTACAGTGCATCCCCAGCTCATAATTGATGGTGATGTTATAGTCGTTTTTTGGTTTCTGTTTGTCTGTGGCTACACTGGTACTAATTGGACTGTTTCTGACCAGCTCAGCCTTTGCGGGGGTCTCAAAGGGAATATATTTAGCAAAAGCAGGACTAACCAGCAGTGCGCTGATTATTAGCGGCGAAAATATCTTATTCATCTCTCTCCCCCTTATTGTTGATAATAAAATTGAGCCAATTGCTTGATATCTTCTTCACTTAATTGTTCGGAAATCAAACGCATACGACTGTAGACATCATTATGTCTAGCTCCGGTTTTGTATTCGGTCAATGTATTGACAAAATATTCCGGTTGCTGGCCTGCCAGAGCCGGAATATCCTGCTTTTCTCCCTGCCCTTCACTACCGTGGCAAGTAAAGCAAGGTGGGATGATTTTTTTACCATTGCCTTTAGCAACCAGTATTTCCGCCTTATCTAAGTCAACCAAGCTACGTTTGCCTTTAGCAGGCGTTAATGAAGCAAACCATACCGCCAAATCAGCCGATTCCTGTTCACTTAATCCAGCAGAAACCGAGTTCATCAAAGTATGTGTGCGTTTACCGTCGGCATAATCGCGTAGCTGTTTATAAGTGTAGGTCGCCAACTGTCCAGCCAGCGATGGAAACGCATCCATCTGACTCACACCTTGCTCACCATGACAACCGGCACAGGATGCAGCCAACTGCTTTCCATTTTGAATATTTCCTTGCTTGACAAAACTCAGCTGCTCCGGTGTCCATGCAATATTAGTAGCGGGTTCAGCAACCACTAAAACAAAATACGTAAACGAATTAATGGTTGGTCATATCGTAAACCATATCAACGTACAAAACCATTGCTTTTTAAACCACTAATATCTGCCTTATAACTAGATTTAGCTAAAGTTTGTGTCAATAACTCACTCAAAATACTTTTGTGTTGCTCAATAAATTTACTATCAACCCCTTCAATATCTAATTGACGAATATAGCAACCAGGCTACGGATGTCTTTCAAAATAGCAACACACTTTGAGTAATCGCGGTCAAACTTCTGCAAACTGTAAAACTTTAAATGGATAGCGAATTAGCCAGTCTAATAGCAAAGCATCTTGTTGCAGGCTTTGCTCAGTGTTCGCTTTAAATTGTATAAATTCAGCCGTTTTCGCTAAATAGTTTAAAAAATGGCTTCAGTTTTAAAGATGATGACACAGGGAGTGTTTTGCTCGCCTAATTGCCTATGACTAGTCGCCTTATCACTTATTAAATAACCGTGTTTTTTACTGTCTTGACGTAAGGCATAGATACCATCTTGCACTTCACTAAAATCAGACAATAAAGCCTTGGCCGATATACTTTTTAGCGTAATTTCCAGAGGAAAACATATGCTTTTTTGTAACCATGCCCGATGTATATCACCACGTTGCCAAATTTTTAAGACACGTTGTTTTAGGGATTTGGGAGTGATAAATAAGCTGGGCTGGAACTGGTGCACTGAACTTTCTCTCCTGCTTCCAGCAGATGATATTTCATTTTTGGTAATAGCTCATCTGGCTCACAGCTTTTTACTTCGTCCAAGGCCAGCACTTTTTGAATTAAATCATTTAACTGTTCCTGTTTAGCGGGCGACATTAACAAGCCCC
>WTAG01000641.1 GCA_013139755.1 Methylomarinum sp.
GACACTTGATATGAATTCGATTTGCCCGATGAAGTATCTCAGTTAATAACTGGCTAGGCGCCGTATACGGACCCGTATGTGCGGTGCTGTGGGAGGGGGCTACTTGAGTAGCTTCCTATCCCGATTAGGTTTGATTTACAAGTCATAGTCATTTGTTGGCTTTTTATCACGAGTTTATTTTTAATATTATGTTATCGATATCATCTTCCTTTCTACAGCGTATAACTATCGCTACATCTTCGCAAATAACTCCATCACCTGTCTCAAAAGGAGAGATTTTAAATCTTTCAATGATACTTGTATTAAACCCTGTAAATTCACTTGCATCACCATCACCAAAGTGAGGGTGAGAAAGAACTCCATTTTTTTTTAGTAATTTTTTTAGTTTTTCAGATGTTTTTTCTCTTGATAAATGCTGGCATTCAGAATAGTCAAACGGATCGAAAAATATAAAATCAAATTTTATTGAATTATTAATATTTACCCAGTTATCTATGTTAACTTCAACATTAGAGTAATTTAGAGAAAATAGATTAGCCTTTTCACCAATTTTATCTTCTATTTCAAATATTACATGACTATCAGGATTAAAATACTTTTGTATAAAAAAAGCACTAATACCTAATCCATATCCAATTTCCAAAACAGTTCTAGGTTTTAATTTTTTTAATGAAGAAAATAAACAGTCAAAATAAGGCTCTTCCCTTTTAGTCATTACAACATTACCATTATATGTAATTAATTCCTCATCAAATATATCAAAATTTAATTCCATTTTTACTTCCTCAATAAATTTATCGTAGCTTTATTTTAAAAAAAATGAATATACTATTGTGTACCTTTCGCCTCCATGCACCGTACTTACCGCATGATATGAATCTGGTGAAATTTTAAATCCTTGAATAGAGCCACAAACAGGCTCAACTAAGTCTGAAAGATGTTCTGCTTGAGGATCACTAAAGAACATTAAAAAACCACCTTTCTCTTTGTTCCAACTTCGATTCAATTGCAACAAAACACGGTGTGTTTCAGCTCCACTTTCTTCAAGAAAATCATTATGAACACGGATAGTTTGCCCACTCAAAAGTTTATGGGCAACAATATCAACTTTACTTTCTAACTCAATTTTAAAAACTTTTTCTACTGAATTGCATAGTTTTTCTAACATATCCGAATCAACCAAATATTTAACTTGGTCAGGTAATTTCGTATGTCTCAAACTAAATTCATATTGTTCATAGAAATCAGTTTCAGTTAATTTCCACGGAGCAGAAGATTCAAACCAATCTAACCACAAAGAAAGAATGTTACTTTCTATTTCAGATTCTCCAAAAAAATATTCAAATGGTAATTTTTTTACAGTTATTTTATTTAATTCTGGAAACATAATCTCACTCTGTTTGAGTAATATTTATTTGATGCTTTTTTAGCATTTTTTCAATTTTTTCAATTATAAGCTGATGGTCATGACAATATACCGATGGGTTATCATAACCATTTATTGAACTCCAACGATATAAAGGCATACCTCCGCCACACACTTTTAATAAAGAGCAGTCAATACATTTTTGTGCTGTTGGGAATTGCAGTTTGCTACTTGCATGAAATTCATTAGATTCTAAAATTTCAGAAAGAGGAGTTGATGAGATGTTTTTTCTTACTTGAAAAAAATCTGCACCATCAAATGATGTACGAAGAGTATCATTTTTTCTTATTTCACCATTTGTCTCAATAATTAAAATTCCAAATGTTTCTTCTCCTCGCCCTTCTTTTATACTTGTTCCACCTAAATATAATTTTATTAAATCATCTATAAAACGAATTTTTACTGGTTTAGGGTCGGATAGATATATTTCTAGTAACTCAGTAATCCATTCCCCATACTCAACTGAGTCAAAGCTCTTTTTTCCAATAGGTAATCTGTCATGATTTCCATCTTGTAAAAGAAAGTCCATACTAGGCGTATTTAATCCTTTAAGGAATGTGTATATTTTAAGAGGTGAAATAGTAGGCTGTATTACCGACAATGTTCCAGCAAAAAGAAACTTACTATCAATATGAGATTCAAGTAGTTTTATTCCCTTAATAGTGTCCTTAAAAGAACTTCTTCCTAAATGGTCTATTCGTGCAATATCATTTGCAGTTTGTGTTCCATCTAAACTAACAGAAATACTTACTTTAGCTTTAGAAAAAAAATCAAGAAAATCTGGAGTTAGTAAAATTCCATTAGTTTGTATGCCTATAGGATAATTCTTAAAATCAAGCTTGCTTCTTAATTTGCTGATTAGTAACTTGATTTTTTCATAGCCTAATAATAAAGGCTCACCACCGTGAAAAACGATGGCAAACCCCTTTTTTTGCTTTTTGCTCTGTTCTATAAGGCTATGACAAACATTATCAATAGTCTCAAACGACATTTTTTTAGGCTGTTGCTTCCAGCTAGTATCGTTACTTTGATAGACATAGCAATATGAGCAATCTAAATTGCAACGACTTGCTGTTTTAATTAATACAGTATCTAAGTGTGCAATCATTATCTTAAACTATTGACCGCCTCTATTGTGACGGTTATGGGTTCTATCGTAAGAACCGCCTATAGTTATTTTTTCATTTTTCACCTCATCCATTAAACGAGATAAAATAGGGTTATGTGATTGATATTCTTCTTGAAAGTTTACAAGAGGTTGCGGGGAGGCTTGTGTATTTATTGAAGCTATATTTTCTTGCATTGTTGATTCCAATATTTGTTAATAAAGATTGAAATCTTACGCCAATCCTATATAAAAAGAAAGCGCTTCTTACACCATTGAAATATATAGTGATTTTTTATAAATAAATTTTAAGTCTCTGATAACAAAGGGCTCTATATTAAACAATAGAATCCTATTTCTTGAAAATTAATTTTCTTCTGCTTTTTTTCGTTCCCTCAATATTGATGAAGCAGCCATTTTTTCTGCATTGCTACCTTTTTTTAAAGTAGACCTTAAACTGTTCTCATCCAGATCCTTGTAATCTTTTTTAATTTCAACAGCCTCTTTAGACGTATTTATTAATTCTTTTCCTGTATCGACAGCAACATCTACCGCAAATTTACCAACACTTAAACCAATTTTTCCAACTGTATTTAAAAAACCCATTTCATTAACTCCAATTTTAAATTAAAATTTTTAGTAGTAGCACAAAAAAACCTAACGACCACTTCACTTGCCGTAAAAAGAGGCGCTGTTTTTGCCTTAGCAAAAATGGTGACGCTTTTTACGGTCAAGTGGAAGTTTTAGTTATATTTGTGTTTGCCCTTAATTTAACCGTTTGTTTT
>WTAG01000130.1 GCA_013139755.1 Methylomarinum sp.
GAGAGATATTCCATATCCATATCATCAGCTTCTATCAAATTAAGTTGCCAATTATTTTGTTGCCAAACAAAGCTCCATATAGTGGTAACTGTTCCTAGCCGTTTATCGCCCTGAATAATCTTGCCGGTGTCTTTAGTGATCATATGGTCTCGCATTTCTGCTTCAATTTCGACTACTAATCGATTTTTTGAGTCATCTTTTATATTTTGGGTAACATATAGTGGTGTTATTTTTTTAATAGCTACATCGGATACTTTATTTTCCAATCCATCACGATCCCACTTATCCAAAAGGAGTTGCTGGTTCTGCCGGTACCAATCAGTCACATATTGCTCAGCTATATCCATTTTTTTCTGATCCCAGGCAGAATGCACCCACAAAAAGACTTGAGTCACACGATCTTTCAATTCCATCCACTCAAAACGTGAATCAGACAATGCTATCTGTTTTAATAATTGACGTGTTTTCCTAACTAGAATAGCCCGCTTCAATAGGTACCATGTAATTAAAGGTGCAAAAAATAACAATATTCCACCCATAATAATCTTCCCCCAAAAAGTCTTACCCGCCTCTTTTATTATTCCACCTGGTCCTGCAACTGCGACATCAGATAAAACAAAAAAGGTTAGCAAAACAATGGCTAACGAAGTGCAGATTTTTATGGTTTTTAACGATTGCATAGTGCTCTCCTTATTTTTTGATGTGACTTGGTTCTTTGATATCACTAATTTCTAAAATCATCAAGCTAACTTACTATTTCTGGTGAGGGGGGGGGAGACAGATCTTGAGCTAATTGATGATGATTTTAAGTGGTGTGTCGACACTTCAACAGTAATGACAAAGGTACTACGATAAATGATTTATCAACCCTAGATGGCAGAACATTGGGCTCTATAAAATAAAGGCTGGTTTAGCATGAAAAATGTAAAATAGTTAGGGTGGGACAGTAGTTGGCGCATTGGATATCAGCATCAAATTACCCCCCATATTATAATTACTGTTCTTTAAAGTAGAATGTTGATTTCTTGAAAATAAAGGGATTACGATCTGCCCATGTATAAATCAGTGGAAGCCTTTAGTCCTGTTTTATGCTGACAGACTATGAAGTCATTATCTTTAAAGCAAACATTTTTTAGTACTTACAACTTCCATACTTTTTTAATATGACAATTAATAGTGATCAGCGTTGGCAATTTTGGGTAGATAGAGGCGGCACGTTTACAGATGTTGTTGCCCGCAAACCAAATGGACAACTAATCACTTGCAAATTACTCTCCGAAAATCCCGAACAATACCAGGATGCCGCGCTAGAAGCGATGTGCCAAATATTAGGCGGTGAGCTAGATGGTGAAAACATTTCTGCCGTTAAAATGGGCACGACAGTCGGCACAAATGCTTTGTTGGAACGCAAAGGTGAACCGACGGCTTTATTAATCACTGCTGGTTTTAAAGATTGTTTGCGAATTGCTTATCAAAATCGCCCAGATATCTTTGCGTTAAATATTCAATTACCTGAACTGCTTTATCAAGAAGTGATGGAAATACAAGAACGAGTCAATGTAAACGGCGAAATTCTCACTGCTTTAGATATACAACAAGCAAATCAACAATTACAAAATTTATATAATCAGGGCTTTCGCGCTATTGCCATTGTACTGATGCATGCTTGGCGTTATCCCCGGCATGAATTGGAGTTGGCTAAACTGGCAAAAGAAATAGGCTTTGTGCAAATTTCAGTCTCTCATCAAGCCAGTCCATTTATGAAAATCGTTAGCCGTGGTGATACTACCGTAGTTGATGCTTATTTATCACCCTTATTAAGACGTTATGTTGCGCAGATTTCAGAGGGTTTGGCTTCAGAAAATCCGCCGCGATTAATGTTCATGCAGTCAAATGGCGGACTAGCGGATGCTCATAGCTTTCAAGGTAAAGACAGTATTTTATCAGGGCCTGCGGGCGGTATTGTCGGTGCAATTGCTACTGCAAACCGCGCAGGTTTCAATAAAATTATCGCCTTTGATATGGGCGGCACTTCTACCGATGTTGCTCATTACTGCGGCGAGTTGGAACGCAGTTTTGAAACTCAAGTCGCAGGGGTAAGAATGCGGGTTCCGATGATGAATATCCACACGGTCGCAGCAGGTGGCGGCTCATTATTGTATTTTGATGGCATGCGTTATCGAGTCGGGCCTGAATCAGCAGGGGCAAACCCAGGTCCTGCGGCTTACCGGCGTGGAGGCGGCTTAACTGTCACCGATGCCAACGTTATGCTTGGTAAGCTACCATTATTTCCTAAGGTTTTCGGTGAAAAGGGCAATTTATCCTTAGATAGCGATAGAGTTAAGCAACTCTTTAGCGAACTTGCCAGCGAAATAAAACTAAAAACAAAGGGAGAGTCTAGCCTTGAGCAAGTTGCTGAAGGTTTTTTAAGCATAGCTATTGAAAACATGGCGACTGCGATTAAGAAAATATCGGTACAAAAAGGCTATAACGTCTCCGAATATACACTGTGTTGTTACGGAGCAGCAGGAGGGCAACACGCCTGCAAGGTTGCCGATAGACTGGGTATGAAAACCGTAATGATACATCCTTTTGCGGGTGTTTTATCGGCTTATGGTATGGGGTTGGCTGATTTTCGATTACTAAAAGATAAAGCGTTGGAGTTGCCTTGGAATGAAATCACCCTTGAACAACTCGATGAATATTTTGCCGATTTAAAACAACAAGGTGAAATAGAAATTCGCCAACAAGCGCAAGACTCCCAGCCTATTAGTTTTATTTGCCGTGTGCATTTACGTTATTTAGGTACAGATACCGCATTGGCAGTGCCGTATGCAGATAAAAACTCCATGTTTACGGAATTTGAAGCTCGATACCAACAACAGTTCGGTTTTATATACCGTGATAAAGCCTTGGTTATTGAGTCTTTATTTGTCGAAATCATTGCTAAAAATCAAAGCGTTGAGACGGTGATGAGCGCAGGTTCAAAGGAAAATGCCAAGCCATTACAAAGTTTATCCATGTTTAGCAATAACCGCTTTCATGATACGCCGGTTTATCAACGCTCAGAATTAGCCATAGGACAAATAATCAATGGGGCGGCGATTATTATTGAGCCAACCTCAACTATTGTTATCGAACCTGAGTGGCAAGCCAAAGTCAGTCCAGAACAAGATTTAATCCTCACTCGCAGCCAACCGCTACAGCAACAAAACGCAATAGGTACAGAAGTTGATCCTGTCATGCTGGAAATCTTTAATAAACTATTTATGTCGATTGCCGAGCAAATGGGCTTTGTGCTGCAAAATACTGCCTATTCGGTCAATATTAAAGAACGCCTGGATTTTTCCTGTGCTTTATTTAATCAACAAGGTGAATTAATTGCTAATGCACCGCATATTCCTGTACATTTAGGTTCGATGGGCGAAGCGGTACAAGCTTTATTAAAGGCTGAAACGATAGCGCGAGGTGAAGTCTATCTGTTAAATTCGCCCTATCAAGGCGGTACACATTTGCCCGATATTACCGTCGTCAGTCCTGTTTATTCTGATCAGAATGAATTGCTGTTTTTTGTCGCTTCACGCGGCCATCATGCGGATATAGGCGGAATCACAGCGGCTTCAATGCCAGCACATAGTACACAAATCAGTGAAGAAGGTTTATTAAGTGCAGGTTTAAAAATTGTGCAAGACGATGTTTTTCAAGAAAAACGTGTGCGCGACTGGTTACAATCTTCTAACCATCCGGCGCGTAATAGCGAGCAAAACATCGCTGATTTACAAGCGCAAATCGCCGCTAATAATAAGGGTGTATTAGAACTAAAAAAGATGGTGACACATTATTCCTTAGCCACAGTGCAAAGTTATATGCAGCATGTACAAAATAACGCTGCTGAAACAGTGCGCAGATTACTCCCCTCCTTAATAAGTGGTCAGTTTGAGCAAGAACTGGATAATGGCGCGAAAATTGTCGTTAAGATAACCATCAATTCCAGGCAACAAACTGCAATAATTGATTTTACAGGCACAAGTCCACAATTAAACAATAATTTCAACGCCCCAGCTGCTGTCTGTAAAGCAGCGGTAATGTATGTTTTTAGAACACTGGTAAATGATGATATTCCTTTGAATGCAGGTTGTTTGCAGCCTTTAGAAATCATCATTCCTGAAGGCTCCATGCTCAACCCCAAATACCCTGCAGCAGTTGTCGCTGGTAATGTTGAAACTTCGCAACACATTGTTGATGTTTTATATGGTGCATTAGGTGTATTGGCAGCCTCTCAGGGGACGATGAATAATCTGACGTTCGGCAATGATGATTATCAATATTATGAAACTATCTGCGGCGGTGCAGGAGCAGGGGATAATTTTGATGGTTGCGATGCGGTACATACTCACATGACCAATTCACGCATTACCGACCCCGAAGTTTTAGAGTGGCGTTTTCCGGTATTATTGCAAGAGTTTTCCATCCGTCAAAACAGTGGGGGTAATGGAAAATATCGAGGCGGTAATGGCGTACTGAGAAGAATAAAGTTTCTAACACCGATGACCGCAAGTATTCTTTCCAGTCATCGAATTAAACCGCCGTTTGGTATGTCCGGTGGCTGTGTTGGGGCAATAGGTGAAAATAAAGTGATTCGTTATAACGGTGAAATGGTTAAGTTGGAAGGCTGTGCTCAAATCATTATGCAGCAAGGTGATATCTTAGAAATTAAAACGCCAGCTGGCGGAGGATATGGCGCTTTTTAAAGGCTTGTTTATTAATCATTCCAAAAGCTTT
>WTAG01000165.1 GCA_013139755.1 Methylomarinum sp.
TCATACATTTAAAAAGTCGAAAGTCGAAAGTCGAAAGTCGAAAGTCGAAAGTCGAAAGTCGAAAGTCGAAAGTCGAAAGTCGAAAGTCGAAAGTCGAAAGTCGAAAGTCGAAAGTCGAGTAGCTGGCTGTGTATGTATGGCTCACACTGTCTGGGTCAGCATAGCTTTTATTTAGTACAATTCAGAATCAAAATCAAGTGGACTTGTTGTTTGCTTATTTGTTAATAAAAGTTGTGATCATTATTTATATATTTTGGTGAGATTTGACCGCTTCTGCTATTGGTAATTCAAACCAGAATGTAGAGCCTTTATTTTCAGTACTCTCAAACCCTATTTCTCCGTCCATCATTTCTATAATGTCTTTGGTTACCACAAGACCAATTCCTGTACCTTCAATGGTAGAGTTCTCTTGGCCTAATCGGTTAAATGCGCCAAATACCTTAGGCTTATTGGCCTCTGAGATACCAATGCCTGTGTCAATAACATTTATTCTGATGGTATTGTTATTTGTACTTTCCCAATCAAGACTAACACTTCCGCCTTCATGATTATATTTAATGGCATTAGTGATAAGGTTAATGATGATTTGTTTTAACTTGGTGTAATCAGCACTTACAGTAAATACTAAATCTGATAAAACATGAATTTGGATATTAGCTTTATTGGCTAAGGGAGTTAGCAATGATAATGAATCATCAATTACATCTCTTAAATTCAACGGTTCAATAAACAGTATCGTTTTTCCTGTTTCAATGGCTGTTAATTCCAAAATATCATTAATAAGGTTCAGTAAGTGTTGGCCGCCAGACAGTATGTAAGCCATGTTGTCATGTTGCTCTTCTGTTAACGGTGCATCCTCATCACTTTCCAATAATTGAGCAAACCCTAAAATAGCATTAAGAGGGGTTCTTAGCTCATGACTCATTGAGGATAGAAATTCAGATTTAGCTTTATTAGCCTTCTCTGCCTCTTCTTTTGATTTTTTCAACTGCATTTCACGCTCTAGCAGGCTATGTGCATTAGCCTTAAACACCGCAACGCTTCGTGCCATGTCACCTATTTCATTTTGGTTATCTACATTTCGAATTTCTACATCAAGGTTATTGTTAGCCAGTGAGCTCATGATACTTGTGATGTGAGCTAGGGGAGACAAAATTTGGTATTGGAATAACCAGATTGTAATGGCAATAAAAAGGGTTAATGTAAGAATAGTTATAATTAGCACCAGGCTCTCTAAACTATATACATAGTCAACTGCTTGATGGAGTTTTTTTGCTCGAATCTCATTACGTTGAATAAACTCACTCTGTAAAGTATTAAGCGCATCAAATGCCGGAATGTCATCTATATAGACAAGTGCATCAATTTCTTGTGCTGACATACCCTCTGCTATCATCATCGAAATTTCAGGAATATTTTTTGTGTAGCTATCAATGACTAATTTAAATGATTGCAGTGCTTTCAACTCATTATCATTGAGTACGAGCTGTGAATACTTTTTAATGTGATTGTTTATATGAATAACTGAATCTTCCAGACTCATTAAGAGTTTTGGCGACTTTCGTAAGATATAGTTCTTATAGCGATGAATAAATCCACCATAACCTAAATCTACCCTAAGCTTCCGTAATAAATATGCCTGGTATTGTTTATCGGGATCAATTAAAGCATATTCACTTTCTAAAGCATGGAGTGCATCAATAGATGGGGTATCTTTTATTTTGACAATATCATCAATTTCTTCGGCTGTTTTTCCTTGATTAATAAGATCAGACACAAGCTCAAGGGCAACACTGTATTCGACCAGCATACCATTCATAGTGGAAAGGGCATCAGCTTCAACTTGGTTATGTGGCAAACTCTCATAAAGCTTAATTCTGGCCTTTGCTCCACCTATATTAGAGATAACACTGTATTTGTCTGTCGGTTTGTGACGAAGAATATAATTTTTAAACTTATGAATCATGCCTCCATATCCGATTTCAACCTGAAACCCAATAATTGCCTTGCTTTTCTCATTTCTCTGAGCATCGAATAATTCCCAAAGACTTTTTATTTCTGTTGTTTTTGTGAGGTTAATGTAACTTGTCGTAGCAATTGATAGCCCCAGAAAAGTCATGCCTATAATGAATAAGGTGCTAAGAGTCTTTATTTTTAGGTTTAACATCTAATTTTTAAATCTATGACTTTTAAAGATGAGGAGTAAAAAAGTTATTTCTTGATAACTAGCTATTTTATGAATTATTTGCACATAGCATCACAGGCATTTGATTAATCAAAATGGATTAAAATCTTGGGTATCAGTTCTGAACCAAAAAATTAAAGTTCCACAATTGGTTTTCATGGCGATCCATGTTCATTATAGCCCTATATTAAGAATGGTTAATGTAACATAAAAATAATGCCCTTTCCCTTCTTTTGTCAGTAATAACTTACATCCGTTCTGTGACCTTGGGGTTTTAGCTCAACTCGACCATAGTCTATGGCTGAGTTTGGAACCGATTATTCTAATGATGGTTTATCTTTTGAAGAATGGTTTCAACTATTAGCCGATAGAGAGTGTCAAGACGGTGAAAACAGAAAATAGCAGCAGCAAAATTTAAATTTTTGGTTAATCTCGACTAAATTGATTATCAACCTCCTAGAGGCCTAAAAAATTAGTCATGACTTCTCTCTTGTAATGTAATTGCTTGAATAAATCACAAAACATACTCTTACAGAGTCTTGTGGCAGTGGAAAAACAGATATTGCCTGTGCTTTAGACCGTTTAATGCACAACGCCCAGCGAATCAATTTAAAAGGAGAATTTATGCGAAAATAGCAATTGACTGGTGGTTAACACTTAGAGTAAAAATAACACAAGGACAAGGGAAGCTTTTACGATGGTTAAAATCGGTGTTCATGATCACTAGAATACGTGATTTATAGCTTGTGTGGCTGAAGTTAATGATAGATTGTTGACTTAAACTTATGACAGTTCAGGGGCGATGACAGTCTTTTAATGTAAGGTTTGATCGTGATTAGGTTTTAAAGATGTCAGATTTAAGTTTGAGTCAGTACACTTTAGTTTGTTTTTATGTCCTTTGTTTTTTCTACCTGACTCTTTAGCCTGCTCTTAATTTTAAAAGTGAGAAAAATGAAATATGCCATCCAGATAAATGCCAGTCCAAATAATTCAAGTTTGGGTTTTTCTGCTTATCAATTTATAAAAACTGCATTAAAAATGGAACATGAGATATTTCGTGTTTTTTTCTATCAAGAAGGTGTTTATCATGCGTTTAAGTATTCAACGCCACCTGATGATGAATTACAAATGACTAGAAAATGGAGTGAGTTGGCAAAGCAGCAGGGTATCGATTTGGTCGTGTGTATTTCAGCGGCACAAAGACGTGGATTGTTGTCTGCAGATGAATCACAAAGGCAAGGGAAGTTAGATGATGATTTGGCTGATGGCTTCAGAATTTCTGGCTTAGGGCAGTTATTAGAGGCAACTTTGGTTACTGATCGATTTATTGAGTTTGGGTAGGCAAAGCATGAAAAGATTTTTATTTATTATGCGTTCAACACCTCATGCGGGTATTCAGTTGCAAGAAAAGTTAGATGTTGTTTTAACCGCCGCTGCATTTGATCAGCAGGTTGCTTTATTGTTTTTGGATGATGGCGTGTTTCAGTTAAAAAAAGGCCAGAAGCCCGAGAAACAGGGATTAAAAGACACGGCATCTATTTTTAATGCTTTAGAAATTTATGATGTTAATGAGCTTTATATGGAAGCTGAATCATTACAAGAGCGCGGCTTAAAACCAAGTGATTTAAGTTTGCCAGTGCAAGAGTTTTATAGAAAAGATATTAACCAGTTAATAAAGCAATTTGATGTGGTTTTATAGGGCAGACGAAAGACGAAAGACGAAAGATAAAGAGCATGCCGCTTTTTCTCTTTGAGTCTTTCGCCTTTAGCCTTTAGTCTGCTCTTAAATCTTTTTGTATTTGATACGATGTGGGTTATCGGCATCAGTACCTAAACGTTTATGGCGGTCTGCTTCATAATCTTCATAGTTGCCTTCAAACCAAACCACTTCACTATCTCCCTCAAAAGCCAGGATATGAGTCGCAATTCTATCTAAGAACCAGCGATCATGCGAAATAACAACGGCGCAACCCGGAAAAGATAAGATGGCATCTTCTAAAGCGCGTAGTGTTTCTACATCCAGATCATTGGTTGGCTCATCAAGTAATAGTAAGTTACCGCCACTTTTTAGCAATTTAGCTAAATGTACACGGTTACGTTCACCACCCGATAGGTTGCCAATATGTTTTTGTTGATCTGCACCTTTAAAGTTAAATCTACCAAGATAGGCGCGTGATGGTGTTTCATAAGTACCGACAGTAATATTATCTAAACCATCAGAAACTTCCTCCCAAACTGTTTTGTTTGGATCCATATCGTCACGTAACTGATCAACATAAGCCAGTTTGACGGTTTCTCCTAACTTCACTTCACCGGCATCAGGCTTTTCAAAACCAGCCATCATACGGAATAGGGTGGTTTTACCTGCACCATTGGCACCAATAATACCCACGATACCACCTGGGGGAAGTTTAAAACTGAGGTCGTTGACTAATAATTTATCGCCAAAGGCTTTTTTGATGTGCTCTATATCGATAACGATATCGCCTAAACGTGGACCAGGCGGGATATAGATTTCTTGGGTCTCACTGCGCTTTTGTACTTCTTTAGATGATAGTTCATTAAAACGAGCTAATCGCGCTTTACTCTTAGCATGGCGACCTTTTGCGCCAGAACGTACCCATTCTAATTCTGTTTTTAAGGCTTTTTGGCGAGAAGACTCTTGTTTAGACTCTTGGGCTAAACGATTTTCTTTTTGTTCTAGCCAGTTTGAATAATTACCTTCCCAAGGAATCCCCATGCCTCTATCAAGCTCAAGAATCCAGCCTGCAACATTATCCAAAAAGTATCTATCATGCGTTACGGCAACGACAGTACCTTTATAGTCATGTAAAAACCGTTCTAACCAAGCGACAGACTCTGCATCTAAATGGTTGGTTGGTTCGTCAAGTAACAGCATGTCTGGTTTAGAAAGTAACAAGCGACAAAGTGCAACACGGCGCTGTTCTCCACCGGATAATTTGCTTACATCAGCATCCCAGGGAGGAAGACGTAGTGCATCGGCTGCAATTTCCAGAGTTCTTTCCAGTTCCCATGCGCCTGCTACTTCAATTTTTTCTTGTAATTCAGCTTGTTCAGCTAATAATGCATCAAAGTCAGCTTCTGGATCGGCAAAGGCTTCGTTAATCTGGTTGTAGCGATCAACAATGGCTTTTATTTCAGCAACACCTTCTTCAACATTACCACGTACATCTTTGTTAGGATCTAGGTGTGGTTCTTGGGCAAGATAACCAATATTAATGCCTTTTTGAGGGGTTGCTTCACCTTCAATTTCTGTGTCAAGGCCAGCCATGATTTTAAGTAAAGTTGATTTACCTGAACCATTTAAACCTAGTACCCCAATTTTGGCACCGGGAAAGAAAGAAAGAGAAATATCTTTAAGGATATACTTTTTCGGAGGGACGATTTTACCCACCCGATTCATTGAATAAATGTATTGAGCCATTATTGTCTACAGTCAGAAAAAACTCTATTATTTCATGTTATGGTATTGAGATTAAACTTGAATTTGAAATTTTATTAATCAATTGAGCGATTCGTTAGTTAGTTCATGATTAAATGGCTTTTTAGCCGACTGGTTTCAGTAAAATTAATTGCAGAAGGAGAAAATAGTAGCATGGCATTATTAAATAGATTATCTCGTTTTGAAGGTTTTGATATGGATTGGCGACGCCTTATGCTTCAGTGGGTTATTGTTATGTTGCTGGGGGTTTTTATGGCTTTGGCTAGTGTGACTAATTCGGATGCTATGATTTTATCAGCAAGAGAATTCTCTTGGCTTCCCGTGAGTGGCATGATTATTTTTATGCTGGGTTTACTTGAATGTTTAGATGCTTTTCTTGCTAAAGAGCAACGGGATGTAATTCAAAACTTACAAGTAGGTGTACTGGATGCAGTGATAGGTATGCTGATAATTTTAAGTGTTTCAGGGACGGCTGATCGATTAAGTATGATGATCGCCGCTTTTCTTATCGTAAGGGGTATTGTTCGGATTGCTTTAGCTTATGCACTGGATCTTCCTCATAAAGCATCTACATCGGTAGTGGGAATAATATCTGTTGTTTTCGGCGTGCTGATTTTTCAGGAATGGCCGACATCTGATGCATGGTTCATGTCTTTGTGTCTAAATATTGAAATTGCTTTTCGTGGCTGGGCGGGTATTTCGTTTGCCTTGTGGGTGAGGAAACAAAAGTTAAGAGATGAACAAAAAAAATCTTAGTAGCGGATATCAACCACAAAATAACTTAATTCCTGGATTTCATTTTTAATCTTTACTTCATCATCAATGGTTTTCTTAAGTAATGCTTTGGCTAGTGGAGAATCCATACTGATATATGCCGTATCATGATCATGTTCATCAGGCCCAACAATACGGTAGCAGACTTCTTCGCCATTTTCTTTTTCTAAGGTGACCCAGGCACCAAAATAAATAAAATCTTGATTGTCTGGTTTTTTTGAAACGATAGTCAGGGAAGGAAGGCGTTTTTGCAGGAAATTAATGCGACTATCAATGCCTCGCAATTCTTTTTTTCTATAAATATACTCTGCATTTTCAGAACGGTCGCCTTCAGCTGCGGCGGCAGTGATTGCTTTTACCACCTCTTTACGTTTTTCCCATAAATTTCTTAGCTCTGATTCTAAGGTTTGATAACCTTCGTGGCTAATATAAGGCGAAGATTTTGGGCGGGGTGGTTTCCATCTAGACATGGTGCGTTATAATACTTGGTTTATTTATAAATCAAAGAGTTCTACATGCAAATTTCAGACAAAATGGCTGTTACTATTCATTACATACTAACTAATGGTGCAGGAGAACAGTTAGACAGTTCACGCGGTGAAGAGCCAATGGTTTATTTACATGGACAAGGTCAAATTATACCTGGTTTAGAGTCTGCTTTAACAGGGAAGGGCGCGGCTGATAAATTTAAAGTAACAATTGCAGCTGAAGATGCATATGGCGAAAGAAGTGAAGATATGCTGCAAACAGTACCA
>WTAG01000657.1 GCA_013139755.1 Methylomarinum sp.
GCAAGATAGGTAAAACCGCACCGAGAATACCCAATGTAACAAACAGCAGACCGAAAATAAGCAACAGATATTTTTTAATACGTTTACGCATAATTGTTATTCTGAGTTTTGTAATTTTTTAGTATAATCAAACCATGCTAAAAATATAACATATCAGCTCTCTAGGTGATTTCGAGTACAGTTTAATACCCTTAAGGAACCTCTGATTAAGTCTGGGCGAAGTAAATTATGTTCAGAATATTTAGATTCAAGGCAAAAATCGCACGTAATAGCAGGCTATTGCGAACGACTGCATGGATGCAGGAGGTAGAGCAACGCAGGAGCAGTTGCCGAGATTTTTAACGCAGAAGCTGGATATTCTGAACATAAGGTACGAGTTCATGACTTGATCAGAGGTTCCTTTAATAGCGGATGTAATAAAAGGTTAAACAAGGACAGAGCCTTAGCTCTTGATCTGGAATAAAAAACAACCCTGGATACCCTTTTTAATGTAGGTGTATACTTGGGTTAATAGTATTTTTAACGAGAATTGTTTCTATTTCATTTGTATTGTTAATAGTAGGAGTTCACATTAACTCTAAAAAATATTCGTTCAGTATGGATAATATAGTATCTGCTCTTTCACAAAAGAATAGAACGTCATTGCGTAAATTATTAATTATTTGTTGCATTAGTGTGGCTTATGCACTGTTTGGTTTTATTGGTGATTTATTCACTGACCAAGCGAGTGATGCAACAGCTATATGGCCAGCATCTGGCATAGCGTTGGCTTCATGTCTCATCTGGGGACGTAGCGCTTGTTTTGGTGTGTTTATAGGTGCTTTCATTATTAATGCCTGGCTAGGATTTGATCTAACTTCAAATCAATCTATATTTCGATCAACCTTACTCGTATCAATAATTAGCTTTGGCGCAGCTCTACAAGCACTGGCAGGGCATTTCCTCGTTATAAAATTTAGTGGCCAAGATAGTTTATTTCAATCATCTGCTGAAATTCTCCAGCTTTTATTTTTTGGTGGAATTTTCAGTTGTCTGATCAATTCTACAATGGGTGTTAGTAGCCTTGTCTTTGTCGGAGTCATCCCTTTTGAACAATATTTAACAAGCTGGCTTGTATGGTGGTTAGGGGACAGCATGGGCGTTATTATTTTTGCACCTCTTACCCTTATTTTTTTCGCTAAGCCGCGAGAGCATTGGCAGCCAAAATTGTATTCTGTTGCGATACCGTTATTTGTGGCATTGATACTGGTTGTTGTGATTTTTACATATGCGCGGGAGCAAGAGAAAAAACAGCAAACTGTACAGTTTGAACAAGATGCTTTTAATATGCATAACGATATTAAAACTAAGTTCAAGCAGTATTACGATACGCTTTATGTTTTAAAAAGCTTTCTGGAGCACGCTGATGTTGTGACTCGTACAGAATTTTCGACATTTACCAATAGAATTCTATTACAACAGAAGGAAATCCGGGCATTGCTATGGATTCGCTATTTTTCTGATTCAGAAAGACAGCAATTTGAGCAAAATATCAAAAATGAAGATTTTGATGAGTTCAGAATATTTGATAAAGATAATCGGCTAAATTCTTCTTTATCCGAGGATAAATATGCAGTTGTTACGTATATTGAACCCTTTGAAAGCAATAAGGATATGTTTGGTTTAAATATTTTATCGGATAAGAAGATCGCGGATACTTTATTGGAAGCCGCCTCAGCAAAAAAAGAGGCTGTTACACCGAGGGTTGAACTGATACAAGTTCAGCAAAATCGATTGGGATTTGTTCTTTATTTCCCCGTTTATAAGCATAGCGACTTGGTTAGGAATACAGATAATTATGAAGCCTCTCTTTTAGGGTTTGTTGCAAGTGTTTTTTATTTTGAAGATATGATTCATGCGATTCTACCTAATCTTGATAGTAAAAAAATTGCTTTTGAAATTTACGATCAATCGAACATAAATGAACCACAGTTGCTTTTTAGTAATCAACAAGAATTGAATATTACGAGTCCCAATAGTAATTTGGGGCAATTAACATATCAGCAAGAGTTAGAAATATTTGACCGACAATGGCGTGTATCTTTTACTGCACTTTCAGTAAATGAGTATAGAAGTTGGGCTACGTGGATGGTGTTGTCGGGTGGACTTTTCTTTACTGCGATGTTTACGGGTTTTTTATTGATTTTATCGGGTCGAACCAGTTATATAAAACAGGTTGTTAATGATAAAACCAAGGATCTAGAACAAATAAATTATTTAATGAATAGAGCGAATCAAGCTCTGGTTTCCACCAATAAGAAGTTGCTGGATAGTGAATTCCAATTTAGAAAATTGGTTCAAACACAATCGGCTATTGTTTGGCGTTATGACTTAATCTCCGAATGTATGACATTTGTGAGTAACGAAGCGGAAAAATTACTTGGCTATCCGAATGAATATTGGTTTGAGAAGGGGTTTTGGCTTAATCATATCTATGAAGATGACCGGGAACAGGCACTTTTTCATGCTTTAAAGGCTGTAAAGAATCAACAAAAATATTATTTTGAGTATCGAATGATAGCGAAATCAGGTCAGCTAGTATGGGTTAAAGATATCGTTAATGTTGTTATTGAAAATGGTAGAGCCACAGAGTTGGTTGGTGTGATGATAGATATCAGTTCAGAAAAGAAAGCTGAACAACAAACACGTTTAGCCGCGACCACTTTTGAAACGCTTGAAGGTATTACTATTACCGATGCCAATGCAGTGGTGTTGAAGGTTAATAAGGCTTTTAGCAACATTACCGGTTATAGCGAGGAAGAAAGTGTAGGGAAACATATGAGTTTCTTAAAATCAGGTCATCAGGACACGGCATTTTATACTGATATGTGGCAACAATTGATTGACACCGGTAAATTTGAAGGAGAAATATGGAATCGTAGAAAAAATGGTGAAATATTCCCTGAATGGATAACCATTACAGCGGTGAAAGATAATAATGATGTTGTAACTAATTATGTAGGCATTTTTTCAGATATTACGGCTAAAAAAGCCTCTGAAGATGAGATTCGAAATTTAGCTTTTTATGACTCCTTAACAAATTTACCAAATCGCCGTCTACTACTGGATCGTCTGCAACATGAAATCATTGATGCTAAGCGACATCATCATTTTGGGGCGATTGTTTTTTTAGATTTAGATTGTTTTAAGATATTAAATGACTCACTCGGTCATCATATAGGTGATGAGTTGCTTATTCAGGTAGCTAAACGTTTAAAATCGGTTTTAAGGGATGAAGATACGGCTTGTCGTTTAGGCGGTGATGAATTTGTTATTTTATTGCCTGCTCAGGGTAAAAGTGCAGAAGAGGCGGCAGATAAGTCTATCAATGTTGCTGAAAAAGTTAGAGTATTAATTAATAAGCCGTATATATTACAAGATAATGAGCAAACGTTTAGTACCAGTATTGGTGTGACTATTTTTCCCACTGATAGCGAGAAAGCTTCTTATATCTTACAGCAGGCAGATACGGCAATGTATCTTTCAAAAGACAGTGGCAAAAATCGTATTAGTTTTTACCACGCCAGTATGCAAGAAGCGGCTGATAAACGGTTATTACTGGAAAATGAATTAAGGCTTGCTATTAAAACGCAGCAATTTGTTTTGTTTTATCAGCCGCAAGTGGATGAATCAGGCCATGTGATGAGTGCAGAGGCGTTAATTCGTTGGTTGCATCCAGAAAAAGGTTACATTTCTCCGGCTGATTTTATACCCGTTGCAGAAGAAACGAGTTTGATTTTGCCTATAGGTGACTGGGTTCTTAATGAAGTCTGTCGACAAATAAAAGAATGGCAGTCATCTGAGTTTACATTAGGACATATCGCTATTAATGTTAGTGCGCGGCAATTTAAACAGCATAATTTTGTCGATCTAGTCTGTCGCGCAATCACTGAAAACAATATTTCAGCAGATAAATTAATTCTTGAATTAACGGAAAGTATTGTTGCTGATGATATTAACGATACCATTCAAAAAATGAATGCGTTAAAAGAACGGGGAATTAAAATATCGATTGATGACTTTGGAACGGGTTATTCATCATTATCTTATTTGAAGCAATTACCGATAGATCAATTGAAAATAGACCAAAGTTTTGTCAGAGACATTGGGGTTGATGTAGAGAATGAGGTTATTGTGGAAACTATCATTAATATGGCCAATAGTTTGAAGCTTAATGTCATTGCAGAAGGGGTAGAAACGGAAGAGCAAGCTCTGTTTCTAAAGGAAAAAGGTTGCAATACTTTTCAGGGTTATTATTTTGGCCGCCCCATGCCTGATGATGAGTTCATACTCAAAATAGACATGGGAAAATTAAAACACAACTAGAACTTCAATGTAGTCGGTAAAATTCATTAGGCAGAGCAATATGCATCAGGTTTTCTGTGTGGTTAGTGATGCTGGAACGAAGGGAATGATAAATCTAATCTGCTTGACTATAAACTGTCCCAAACAAGCGAATCACCGTAAATATCATGTTCTGGGTGAGTTTTACAGAGGACGCATCCGATGCTATTTCAGAGGCGTACTGGTTAATAGAATCATTCATAAATTTAACTAACCCCGGTTGGCTTACCTTATTGTCTGTTTGTTTAGTAAAGTCTTGTTGAAGTTGCTTAATTTTTTTTGTATCTATTTTGTTGTCGGGCATTAACGCCTGTAATTCTGTATTAACTAAGCTGGATTGTTTTTGCAGCCATGCATTATCTTGAGCGGGCATATCGCCAAAAGCATGTTGGTAAATACAAATCACATCGAAGCATAAGTCCAGAAAAAGATGAGCGAATGCTTGGTCTTTTTCGGTAAACATGGACGGGAAAATTGTGAATAGGCTATGAGCTAATGCGGGTTGATCCTTTTGAAACGTTTCAATGATTGATCTGCCTGTGTTTTCGTCAATACTTCTTGCATATTCGATGGCTAGATAAAGCTCACGGTCTGTTAGTTGCTGCATGGTTTGGTAGGGTTTAAAGCAAAAAACACTATCATACTATATAGTGTTTAGTTTTTATCCAACAGCGCTGGTGTTTTACGATTTTCTATAAATTGTAAAACCAGACTATAAATCACAGGAAACACTAACAGGCTTAGTATTAATACTGTGGTCATGCCGCCCAAAACAGGTGCGGCGATACGTTGTGTGACATCTGCTCCGGTGCCTGTTGCCCACATGATGGGGATTAAGCCTATCATAGTGGAAAATGCAGTAATTGTGACGGGTCTTACCCGCATGGCGGTGGCGGACTCTACTGCTGTTTTTATTTCTAGTGCAGATAATAACCCCTGTTTTTTCTCTCGTAATCTGGCGATTTCAATATCAATAAAATTTAATACCATAATGCCCGTTTCTGCCGCTGTGCCAGCCAGTGCTATAAACCCCACATAAACGGCAACTGAAAGGTTAAATCCATACCAATACACTAGCCAAACGCCACCAATTAAACCAAAGGGGATGGTTAGCATAACAATGATGGGTTCAACCATGTTGCGGAAGGTGAGGTAGAGCAATAATAAAATCAGTAAAAAGGTGAGTGGTATAATAATGCGTAGTCGTTCGGCTGCACGTTCCATATATTCAAATTGACCTGACCAGACTAAGGTGTATCCGGGGGGAAGGGTAACTTGCTGGTTAACGGCTTGTTTTGCTTCTGTGACAAACCCACCTATATCAGAGGTTTTAATATCCACATAGATCCAGGCATTAGGGCGGGAGTTCTCACTTTTTATGGCTGGTGGGCCACGTCTAAGAACGAGGTCGGCCACCAAGGCTAAGGGGATTTGTGCGCCTGCTGGAGTGGCAATTAATACTCTTTTTAGACTTTCCTGGTTATCACGTAATTCATGTGGATAACGTAGATTCACCGGGTAGCGTTCCAAGCCTTCTATTGTTTCGGTAATATTCATGCCGCCAATAGCGGTTTGAATCACATCCTGTACATCCCCCACGGTTAAGCCATAGCGAGCAGCAGCATCACGCTTGATATCAAAGTCTAAATAATATCCCCCCACCGCTCTATCGCCAAAGGCAGATAAAGTATCGGGTAGTTTCTTCATGACTTGTTCAATGTCTTGCGATAAGCGTTGCAATACCTTTAAATCAGGACCGGACACTTTAATGCCAATCGGTGTTTTTATACCGGTCGATAGCATATCGATACGGGTTCTAATCGGCATAGTCCAGGCATTGGCAAGCCCTGGGAAATGAATGGCTTGATCCATTTCTTTCATTAATTCAACGGTGGTTTTATCAGGATCTGGCCATTGCTCTTTGGGTTTTAGACGTACCGTGGTTTCCAGCATGGATAAAGGGGCTGGATCTGTTGCGGTATCTGCGCGGCCAACCTTACCAAAGACCAGTAATACTTCTGGGAAGCTTTTTAGGATTTTATCTGTTTGTTGTAAAAGTTGCCGCGCTTTGGTGATAGATATACCGGGGAATGTGGTTGGCATATACAGTATGTCACCTTCATCCAGGGGCGGCATAAATTCACTGCCGATATTAGATAAAGGGTAGAGTGTCGAGCTAAGTAATAACACCGCTAAACATAGGGTCGCTAGCCGTTGGCGCATTGCCAGCTTTAATATGGGGCTATGCAGTGAGTGTAATAAACGATTCACCGGGTTTTTATGCTCGGCAATAATTTTGCCGCGGACAAAATAGCCCATTAATACTGGTACCACGGTAACGGTCAGTATGGCGGCTGCGGCCATAGCGTAAGACTTGGTGAAGGCTAGCGGGCTGAACAATCGGCCTTCTTGTGCCTGCATGGCAAAGATGGGGATAAAGGAAACGGTGATCACCAGTAAGGAGAAAAATAGTGCAGGGCCCACTTCATGGGATGCTTGGCCAATGGCTTGCCATCGTTCGGTTTTAGTCAGTTCGGATTTTTTCTTTTCAGTCGCTTCGGCAATGTGTTTGTGGGCATTTTCTACCATCACAATAGCACCGTCCACCATATCGCCTATGGCAATGGCTATACCCCCCAGTGACATGATGTTGGCATTAAGCCCCTGCATTTTCATCACGATAAATGCCATTAAAATACCCAGCGGCAGGGTGATGACGATGATTAAAGATGAGCGCAGGTGTAATAAAAACAGGCTGACCAAAATACAAACAATAATCAGTTCCTGAGTTAAGGCCTTATTAAGGGTATTGACGGCGCGTTCAATTAAATCGCCACGGTCATAAACCGTGACTATCTCTACACCTTCGGGTAGGCCTTGTTTTAGCTCATCCAGTTTTTGTCGTATGCCTAAAATAGTGACCTGGGCATTTTCACCAAAACGCATGATCACCACGCCGCCAGCCACTTCACCTTCGCCATTGAGCTCGACAACACCTCGGCGTAATTCGGGGCCTATATGCACATGCGCCACATCTTGTAAGCGTATGGGCGTGCCATTACTGTCTACACCCAAAGGTATGCCGTTAATATCATTTAATGACTGGATGTAGCCTAATCCCCGTACCATGTATTCAGTCTCAGCCATTTCAATCAAGCGACCACCAACATCATTATTAGAACGAATAATGGCCTGTTTTACTTTGGATAATGGGATGCCATAAGCCTGTAA